>JBKPBU010000155.1:0-7787 GCA_046727015.1 Candidatus Methylomirabilota bacterium
CCCCCACTTTAGCCGGGAGCGGAGCCTAGGCCGTGACCGCCGGCGGTGGCCCGTCGGCGTAGGGTTTGAGCGCGGCGTAGACGGCGAAGAGCATCGGCGTCGGGATCCGGTGGCGCTCACCGAGTCGCACCGCGTGGCCGTGCAGCGCTTCCAGTTCAAGCCGCTTGCCCTGCGCCAGGTCGTGGTGAAGCGAGGACGTGAACGCGGCGCCCATGCTGTCTAGCATTCCCATGGTTCTGTCCGCCAGGCCCGCGTCGAGCCCGGCCCCTTCCGCGTTCCCCAGCGCCACCATCTCGTCGAGGATCGCGCGGTACATCCGCCGCGTCTCGGGCACGGACCGGACGACGCCGGCGGGGCAGCGCGTCAGGGTCGTCATGCCAGCCTGCGCCGCGATCAACGCGTACTTCTCCCACAGTGTCCGAAGCATGGTGGAGGAGATCTCCGCTTGAATTTCAGCACGCTCGCAGGCTTCGAGGAATGCCCGCCCGCGCTCGCTTGGTCGGCCATCCATCTCGCCGAAGACGAGGCGGCCCAGAAACCGGTGGCTGACGACGCCCGGCGCCTCGATCGTCGCCAGCACCTGAGCCACTCCACCCATCACGTGGCCGGGTCCCAGGATGCGCTCGAGCTTCTCCTCGTTCTCCACACCGTTCTGGACCGGTAGCACGCCTGTGCCCTGCCCCACGACGGGCTTGATGGCTTCACCGGCGCTGTCCGTGTCGAACGATTTCACGCAAAAGAGGACGAGGTCGGCGCGCGGCAGGCCGTCCAGGCGCTCGACGACGGGCGCGTGGACCACCCACTCGCCGTCGACGGCCGACTTCACGCGGAGCCCGTGCGTCCGGATGGCTTCGCGGTGCGCGCCGCGCGCGACGAAGGTGACGTCCTCACCCGCTCGCGCGAGCTTGGCGCCGAAATAGCCGCCGGTCCCGCCAGATCCCATCATGACGATGCGCATCGGACACCTCCCCGTGGAAGCGTCGCACGGCTGTCAATCCACGCGTGTGCTACGCTCCGAAAGACATGGATCTCTTCCTCGAGGTCGCCGTGGACGCCGCCCGGCGCGCCGGCGCTCTCCTTCTCGGCCGGCTCGGCACACTGCGCACCATCGACTACAAGGGCAGCCCGAGCAATATCGTCACCGAGATGGACCACCAGGCCGAATCGCTCATCGTCGGACGCATAGCGGAGCGCTTCCCCGACCACGCCGTGCTGGCCGAAGAAGGCGGAGCCCGCGCGGGTAGTGCCTCGCATCGCTGGATCGTCGATCCGCTCGACGGCACCACCAACTACGCGCACGGGATACCCTTCTTCGCCGTCTCCATCGCGCTCGAGATCGAGGGCGCCGTGGTCCTGGGCGTCGTCTTCGACCCCAACCGCGACGAGTGCTTTACGGCGCAGCGCGGGCACGGCGCCTACCTCAACGGCGCGCGGATGCGCGTATCCGAGACGCCGACCCTGGACGAGAGCCTGCTCTCCACCGGCTATCCCTACGACATCCGCAAGATCCGTGACAACAACCTGGCCGAGCACGCGGCATTCATGGTGCGCTGCCGGAGCGTGCGCGAGATGGGCTCCGCCGCGATCAACCTGGCGCTGGTCGCTGCCGGGCGGCTCGACGCTTTCTGGGAGCTGAAGCTCGGGCCGTGGGACGTGGCGGCGGGGTGCCTCATGGTCGAGGAAGCGGGGGGCAGGGTGACGACCCCAGACGGAGGCCCGGTCGACCTCGGCAAGCCGTCCGTCGTCGCGTCCAACGGCAAAATTCACGACGAGATGCTGGCGACCTTGACGGAGGTCCGCCGTCAGGCGCCCAGCGGGTAACGCTGGCCGGAGGCCGCGAGCGTCGGCGCACCGCCGTCCGGCTCCGTCTCCACGCGCTCGAGCAGCTGCCCTGCCGCGGCGCGGCTGAAGCGCGCTTCGAACCGCCCGCCCTTGACGCGGCAATAGGGCACGTCCCCCCGGCGCAGCGTCAGGCTCGCGGGGTCGAGCGCCTCACGGCTCCCGTCACTCAGCCAGAGCGCCCAGCCCTCTCCGTCCGCCTCGAAGCGGACGACGACGAACGGCGCGTCCTCGACTTCCACCGGCACCCGCACGGGCCCGATCTGGAGGTAATGGCCGGCCGCGTCGACCTGCAGTCCCTCGCGAAGGCTCGAGAGGATGCCCTCGTGGGTCACCTCTTCGCCCTCGTGGAACCATCCTCCGTCGCGGTCGATCCGGAGCCGTGGCAGCTTCCACGTCGAGGGGTCGCTCGAGGCCATCAGGCAAACGCCGCGGCACAGAAGCTCACCGCTCCCTGGGGATCGGGCGCCTGGCTGTAGTGGAGCACGTCGCCGCGCGCGCCCGGCAGCACCCGCAGGAACGAGTAGATCGGCGAGAGCCCGCAAATGCGGCGGCTGTCCCCGTCCGCCGCGACCGATCCGTAGAATGCCGCGGCATCCCCCGCCTTCACGGTCTCGAGCATCGCCTTGTCCTCGCGCGCCACGCGTTCGAGCACGGCTTCCGTATTGGGCAGGGCGTCGCCGAAGCGCGGGCCGACGTGGGCCAGGTCCACTCCGGCTATGACACAGACTTTCCGGTCCGAGGCGGCGATGCTTTCAGCGAGAGCGTCGAGAAAGCGTGGGACGCGCGGGTCCGCTTCAGGCTCGCCGCCCGACCACACGGCCTCGTGGAGAAACGAAGCCAGCACGGGCAGCACGGTGAAGGGCCGCTCGCCCCCGCGCCCCTCACCCAAGACCCGCCGCAGCATCACGGCTTGGAACTCGATCGAGTGCTCGCTCCGATGGGCCGTTTCGGAGGCTAGCAGGTCGTGGCCATATCGGCGCTGGAGCGCCTCGAAGAACGCGCGATCCGCCGCGGCGGGTCCGAGCGGCGTGTCATACGGCTTGAGCGTCACTGCGAATGGATCAGCCATGCCTCCGTGGCACGTGCCGAGGATGACGAAGAGATCCGCATCCGAGCACTCGAGAAGCTCGCGGTAGGCCCATGCATAGGTCGCCCCGCCCCGGTGGAAGTCGATATGGGGAGCGATGAGCCCTCGGAGGCGCTGCGGCGCCGCGCGCCGCGCCGGAAGGCCAGGCCCCTCAGGATGAAGGAAGAAGCCGTCGATCTGCCCCCGGAGGAGGTCGGGTTCGCCCGCGTACGCGGCGCCCGCGTGAGCCGCCGGCCTCGAGGGGCTCGCGAGCCATGCCTGCTCGATCCGCTGCCGCCGCGCGGCGAAGCGCGGGCTGTCGAGGAACCCGGCATCGTCGAGCCGTTCGGCGAAGCGTGCGATGTCGTCGAGGCCGGGCGCCTGCTCTCCGTGACGGTCCGAGACGACGCGGTGGATCTCGGCCATCGAGCGCTCCCCGTCGAACAGCGAGACGATGTCGAGCGCTGGAATGGGCAGGAGGACCACCTGCTCGGTGAAGCCGGAGGGGTCGCGCAGCGCGATGAGCCGTTGGCCGTCCTGCTCGACCGGAAATGCTTCGAGCGGCCGGAGACGCGGATGATCCGCGTTGTCCATTGACGGACCTATGCTTCGAGGTACTTCAGAGCTGCTGCTGCGTAAATCCTTGCCGCGTCGGACACTTCCTTCACCTCGACATACTCGTCGACCTGGTGCGGGATGAGCCGGTTGCCAGGGCCGCACGTGACGATCGGTATCCCCAGCTCCATTCTTAGTATGGTCCCGTCGGTCGAGCCCGGGACGCCGCCGTAGCGCGGCGCGGAACCCGTCGCCTTTCTCACCCCGTGAATCATCGCCTGGACGAGCGCTTCCGATTTTTCCACCTTGGTCGCTAGCCTAAAAGGATTGACCGCCTCCCATTCGAGCTTGATCCCAGGCACGGCAGCCTCGGCCGCGCGGCAGAGGGCCTCGAGCTCGGCCTGGATGGCGTCTGCGGCTATGCCCGGAGTGAGGCGCACGTCGAGGGTCAGCTCGGCAGTCGCGGGAATGACATTGGACTGGGGCGCTCCCACGCCGCGCGGCGGGCCCTGGAAAATGGTCGGCGTCACGGTCGGCGGCTTGAGGTAGCGGCTCTTTTCGCACTGCTTCCGCAGCCGCTTCTCGAGCGCCGGCACCCGCGCGAGGATTGCGCCGAGCGCCGAGATAGGGTTGACCCCCGCTTCGGGCATGGCGCCGTGGGCCATCTTGCCGCGGGCCCGGATGCGCGCCCACACCACTCCGCGCTGCTCGAGGCAGAGCTCGTTCTGCTCCGGCTCGCAGATGATGGCCGCGTCCAGCTCCCGGCCGGCCGCCGTCTTGACGAGGTGGTGGACGCCCAGCATGGCATCCTCCTCGTCCACGAGGGCGCCCACCACGAGCTTGCCCTTGGGGGTGACGTCCGCGCGCCGGAAAGCCGCGAGCGCGATCATGGCGGCCGCGAGCCCGCTCTTCATGTCGGCGGCGCCCCGCCCGTAGATGCGGCCGTCGATCATCTCGGCGGCGAAGGGTGGTCGCGTCCAGTCCTTGGGGTCGCCCTCGGTCACGACGTCGGTATGACCCTCGAGGAGCAGGCAGCGCCGTCCCGGCCCTTTTTCGCCGACCCAGGCCAGCACGTTCGGACGCCCGGGCGCCACCTGCTGGACTTCGACGGGGAGGCCTTCGCGCCTGAACCACGACTCGACGAAGGCAGCGGCCTGGGCCTCGTTGGCGTCGGGCTCGCCGGGACGATAGACGCTCGGGATGCGGACGAGATCGCGGGTGAGCTCCACCACCTCCTCGGCGTTGATACGCTCGAAGACGCGCGAGAGCAGGCTCACAGCGGGGCGGGGCTACTCCAGGGGGAAGGAGAGGATGATCGCGTCGAGGCGGATCACGCGGTGCTCCTCGCCGGCGAGATAAAAGAAGTGCCCCTCGATTTCCTCGGGATTCTCCTCGAAGGCAACCACGCTCTTGACGGCCGGCATCTCGCGGAAGGCGTTGGCGCCCTCGTCGAACCCGTCGCCACGCCCGACCACCTCGCCGTAACGGATGGGCGAGCCCTTGGGACAGTGGACGCGCACGTCGGCGGGCGGCTCCGGCATGAGGCGCACGAGCAGATTGATTCCGAAGACCTGGAAGGGTATCGGGTTCATGGAAGTCATCGTATCACAAGCCCGGAAGCGAGCGCTGGTCGTGGGGCTTTTCGATCCCCTCGAGCTTGGCTTCGACGCGGTTCAGCGCGGAGCCCGCCTCGTCGTACTTGTTGCGGGCGTTCGTCAGATGACGGCCGACCAGGTCGAACGCGTCCCTGAATTTCTCGAGGTCGCCGCCGAGCCGCGAGAGCCGCTCCTGGATCTCCTGGGCGCTCCGCTCGATCTGGAGCCCCTTCAGGCCGAGCACGATCACCTGCAGGTACGCGTACAGGCTGTTCGGCGACACGGGGATGACGCGCTTGGAGGTGGCGTAGACGCCAGGAGGGTCCTCGTCCAGCGACTCGTCCCTCGTGATCGCCTCGAAGTAGACGTTTTCGGCGGGGATGTACATCAGGGCGAAGTCGTAGGTGCCCTCGTCGGGCAGGATGTATTTCTTCGCGATCTCGTCCACCCGCGCCTTTATGTCGCGCACGAAAGCGCGGCGCCACGGCTTGCGCGCGGCATCCTCGCTCTCCTGGATCATGCGCTGGAAATTCTCGAGGGGGAACTTGGCGTCGATGGACACCATGCGGTCCCCGATCCGCACGATGGCATCCACGCGGTCGCCAGTCGAGAACTGGTGCTGGAGCTCGTAGTGCCCCATGAGCATCTGCGACAGGAGGTTTTCGAGGAAGGTCTCCCCGAGGCCTCCGCGGACCTTGGGCGACTTGAGGATCTGCTCGAGGCCCGCGATGCTCTTGCCCACCTCGAAGATGCGCTGGTTGGTCTCGCCGAGCTTGCCGAGGCTGCCCTGGACGTCGCCGACCACGCGCCCCACGTGCTGGAGCTGCTGCTGGACGCTGGCCCCCACCTGCCCCATCTGCGCCGACATGTGGGCCGAGAACTGCGCGAGCTCGGTCCGGAGGGAAGCGGCCGTCTCGGCAAGCCCCTTCTGGCCCTCGTTCCGTGCGGCCTCGACTTCACGCTGCAGGAGAAGCAGGGACTGCTCGGGCTGGCCGTGGCGCGCCTCCATCTCGCCGAGCCGGGCCGCGACGCGAGAGAGCGCCCAGGCGGCCAGGCCGACGGCAAGCACGAGCACAGCGAGCAGAACTATGCTCCACCCGGGCATCACCGCGTCTTCCTGCCCCGCCAGTGGACGCAGACCGCCTTGAGCCCGCAGGGCGCGCAGATCTCCGCGTCGCGACGGTTGAGGCACTGGCCCGACATGCGCTTGTGACAGAGCGCGAAGTCGTACTTCACGGGGTCTTCCGGATCGAGCTGCCTGAGCCCCGCGGTGATCTCTTCGACCATGGACCAGTTGCGGCTGCGCCGGCGCGTGAGCCCGAGGGAGCGCGCCATGTTCTCGATGTGCGTGTCCACCGGCATCAGGAGCGCGGAGGGTGGCACCTCGGCCCAGATTCCGAAGTCGGGCGCCTCGCGCCTGACCATCCAACGGAGGTAGAGATGCAGACGCTTGCACGCCCCTCCCGTGGAGGGCAGCGGGAACCAGTGCTTGAAGCCGTAGGAGAGCCGGTTTCGCGAAAAGACGGCCGAGAGGTCCTGCTGGCGAAAACCCGCCGCAAAATGCTCGACGGCCGGGCCGACGTGACCGTGCCCGGAGGAATAGCCCTCGAGGAAGAACGCCTTGAGCGAGCCGTGACGGACGACGATGCGCTGGGCGGCCAGGCAGAAGGCCAGCACGTCGCGCTCCCGGTTGAAGCGATAGCCGAAGCCGGCGAACACCTCCCGGTGCTTCTCGAGGTCGAAGCCCCAGACGAAGCGGGCCGGCGACTCTCCCATTCGCTCGAGCACCAGGCTCACCTGCGCGCCGAAGAGATCCACGCGGCCGTAGGCCATGCACGAAGCGAAGAGCCCGGCCAGCTCGATGTCGGCGGGATCCGTGTAGCGGAGGGGGAACTGTATCGCGTCCTGCTTCACCCGCACGGTCCAGTCATACTCACGGGAGAGCCGGTCAAGAGGCTGCTTGAGCCTATCCGTCACGGGCATCCATGCGCCTCTGGGCCGGATTCTAGCACGCCGCTTGCCGCCCCACCGACGCATTGCTATCCTCGGTGGCGAGAGGAGCGCGCGCCATGATCAAGGTCGGCATCGTCGGCATGGGAGTCATCGGCACTCACGTCGCCCGAGCCATCACGACGGGACTTCCCGGCGTCGCGTTGGCGGGCGTGACGGTCCGCGACCCGGCGACGGCGGGCGAACACCGGGCGCTCGGGCTGGAGCCGCTGATTCGCGAGTCGGACCTGGTCGTCGAGGCCGCGACCCAGGCCGCCCTCCGCGAGTTCGGCCCTTCCGTCCTGGCGGCGGGCAAGCACCTCATGGTCCTCTCTGTGGGCGGCCTCGTCGGCGTGCTGGACGAGTGGACGCGCCTGGCCGAGAAGCACGGCTGCCGCATCCTCGTCCCCTCGGGCGCCATCGCCGGCCTCGACGGCATGAAAGGGGCGCGCGAGGGCAACATCACCGCCGTGACCATGGAGACCCGCAAGCCGCCGCGCGGCCTCGCCGGCGCGCCGTGGATCGTGGAGCACAAGATCGACCTCGACGCCATCACGGAAGAAACGCTCGTCTTCGAGGGGCCGGCGACCGAGGCGGTCAAGGCCTTCCCCGCCAACGTCAACGTCGTAGCGGCCGTCTCCCTGGCGAGTATCGGGCCCGAGAAGACACGCATCAGGATCTACGCCGTCCCCGGGCAAAAGCGCAACCAGCACCGCATCACGGTCGAGGGCGAGTTCGGC
>JBKPBU010000156.1:0-1837 GCA_046727015.1 Candidatus Methylomirabilota bacterium
CTTGTCCTGCCCGGCGACGGCGCCTTCCACGACGCCATGGGCAATCTCCAGTCGCTGGGCCTCCTCGACCCTCTCCGCGCCGCGCTCGACGACGGGCGGCCCTTCCTCGGGATCTGCCTCGGGTACCAGCTCCTCTTCACCGAGAGCGAGGAGTTCGGCCAGGGCAAGGGGCTCGACGTCATTCCCGGTGTCGTTCGCCGCTTCCCCTCCGGACTCAAGGTGCCGCACATGGGGTGGAACCAGGTCGAGCACCGGGGCGATCTCGCGATCTTCGACGGGATCCCGAGCGGCGCCGACTTCTACTTCGTGCACTCGTACTACCCGGCGACGTCCGACGCGTCACTCCAGACGGCGACCTGCACCTACGGCGTCACCTTCCCCGCCGCCGTCGGCAAGGGCGCCCTCTTCGCGACGCAGTTCCATCCGGAGAAGAGCCAGCGCTGGGGCCTTCGCCTCCTCGAGAATTTCGCCGCCTTCGTGCGGGACGGGCGCGCGTGATGTTCGAGCCGAGACGCGGCCCGCTCTTCGAGCTGAGCGGCGGCGGCCTCAAGCCGTCGCGAGGCGAGGGCTGGGTCGATCCCGAAGGCGTGGCAGTTCGAGCTGAAGGGCGAAGCCGTGAGGCGAGGGCTGCATGAACTTTAAAGTCATTCCCGCCGTTGACCTCAAGGGCGGCCGCTGCGTCCGCCTGCTCCAGGGCAAGGTCTCCGCCGAGACCGTGTTTTCCGACGATCCCGTCGCCATGGCGGAGCGCTGGGCGGCCGAGGGCGCGCCGCGCCTGCACGTCGTGGATCTCGACGGCGCTTTCGGCGGGGGCCCGGTCCAGACCGCGATCATCCGCAAGATCGCTCACGCCGTCTCGATTCCCGTCGAGGCCGGGGGCGGCCTGCGGACGCCGGAGCACGTCGAAGCCGTCCTCGAGGCGGGCGCGCGCTGGGCGATCATCGGCACGCGCGCGGCGCTCGACCCCGCCTTTCTCGGCCTGGCGTGCAGGCGGTTCGAGGACCGCATCATCGTGGGTGTAGATGCTTCCGACGGCCGCGTGGCGGTGGACGGCTGGACCCGCGTGCTCGAGTACCAGGCGGTAGAGCTCGCGCGCGACGCGGCTGCCGCGGGCGCCTGTACCGTCATCTACACGGACATCGCGCGGGACGGCACTCAGGGCGGGCCCAACATGTCGAGTACCGAGGCCGTCGCCCGGGCCGCCGGTATCCCGGTCTTCGCCTCGGGTGGGGTGGGCTCGCTCGAGGACATCCGGCAACTGGCCGCCCTCGCCGGCGTTGAAGGCGTGATCGTGGGCCGCGCGCTCTACACGGGCGCGGTGAGCCTGCGGGCGGCGCTCGCGGAGGCCCGCTAGTCCATGCTCTGCAAGCGCATGATCCCGTGCCTCGACGTCCACGGCGGCCGCGTCGTCAAGGGCGTCCGCTTCGTGGACCTCCGCGACGCGGGTGATCCGGTCGAGGCGGCGCTGGCCTACGACGCCCAGGGGGCGGACGAGCTCGTCTTTCTCGACATCACCGCGTCCCACGAGGAGCGAGCCATCATGCTCGACGTGGTTCGCCGGACCGCCGAGGGCATCTACATGCCGCTCACCGTTGGCGGCGGCATCCGGAGCATCGAGGACATCCGCATGCTCCTGCGGGCGGGCGCCGACAAGGTCTCGCTCAATACCGCCGCGCTCGAGCGGCCCGGCTTGATCCGAGAGGCCGCGCAGCGCTTCGGAAGCCAGTGCATCGTGGTGGCGATCGACGCCAAGCGTGAGCCGGGGATACCGCTCCGCTGGGGCGTCTACACTCACGGCGGCCGCCGGTCTGCGGGGCGGGACGCCGTCCAGTGGGCG
>JBKPBU010000157.1:0-2263 GCA_046727015.1 Candidatus Methylomirabilota bacterium
GCGGTAGGGCACGCGCACGGTCTCGAAGAGGTGCCGCCTGAGATCCGCCTTGCTCCATCCGTCGTCGGCAAAAGTGCGGGCGTGCTCTGGCCCGACCACCAGCATGGTGTGGGAATACAGGGGAAAGTGCTTGCCATTCCATAGCCCGCACATCGACCAGCCGAGGGACCCGGCGAGGCTCCGGGCCGTGCGGCTCGCATGATCCGAGATGCCGTGCGGCGCCTCGCCGGCGAACACGGTGACCGTGCTTTCCTCCCGCCGGAATCCCCGCTCGACGTGGTACGGCAGCCAGGGGCTTGCTTCCTCGTGTTCGCCGATGCAGTAGGTGTAGCGCCCCGGATGGCCAAAGGTCGACATCGAGGTCTCACCCGGCTTGGCGCCCCCCACGTTGATCATGACGAGCCGCAGCGCGCGGCCGATGGTGGCGTTGGCACGGTAGCCGGGGCCGAAGACGCCGAAGGAGCAGTTGAGCCCGACGCGCTCGCGGATCGGCCCGTTGACGACGATGAGCGGCGCCGAGAAGTGCGTGGAGGTGGACATGCCGTGCAGGTTGAACGCGGAGTCACACGCGGCCTCGACGGCCGCCAGCACCACCGGCAGGTAGTCGGGACGGCAGCCCGCCATCACGGCGTTCACCGCCACCTTTTCGACCGTGGCGCGGCCGTAGTTGGGCGCGACTTCGCCGACGAGCTCCGACCGGTCGCGCGCCGTCCCGGCGAGCATTCGCTCGACGCGTTCGCGCGTGGGCGGCACGACGGGCAGGCCGTCTGTCACGCCCTTGTCGAACCAAATTTCGATGTCGTCCATGTACTCGGCCTCTGAGGGTCGCGCCATGTTGCCACAGTTCGCGGTCTCCCGTCCGGACATGGACCCGGTTTTGAGATCCGGCATTTTAATACCGCTGTCCGCCGGACCGTCTGTGCGCGTGGCCGCGGAGAGTCTTCGGGCTCAAATAGGCGAAAAGATTGGGGGCCGGCGGCGCCGGAGTCGCCACTGGCGCCGGCCGGCCCGTGCTCGCCATCTTCTCGGAAACACAAGGGATCTTGTCGGCGCTCGTCCCGAGATGTTAGACTCCTGAGGCGGTCGAATTTCGATCGAGTGTGTCGCCACCAGATGGGAGCGCACCGCCATGTTGCTCAATTTCCTCGCCGGCCTCTTCTCGAACGACCTCGCCATCGACCTCGGCACGGCCAACACCCTCGTGTACGTCCGCGGCGAGGGCATCGTCATGAACGAGCCCTCGATCGTCGCCATCCACCAGGCCGATCACTCGGTGCTCGCAGTGGGGCACGAGGCCAAGGCGATGATGGGCCGCACGCCCGGCAATATCCTGGCCATTCGACCGCTCAAGGACGGCGTCATCGCCGACTTCGACGTCACCGAGAAGATGCTCCACTACTTCATCAGCAAGGTGCATCGGCGCCGGACGCTCGTGCACCCGCGCATCGTCATCGGGGTGCCCTCGGGCATCACGCAGGTCGAGAAGCGCGCGGTGAGGGATTCGGCGATGCAGGCAGGGGCTCGCGAGGTCTACCTGATCGAGGAGCCGATGGCCGCGGCGATCGGCGCGGGATTGCCCATCCAGGAGCCCGGCGGCAACATGATCGTGGACATGGGCGGCGGCACCACCGAGGTGGCGGTGATCTCGCTGTCCGGTATCGTGTACTCGAAGTCCGTGCGCATCGCCGGCGACGAGATGGACGAGGCGATCGTCCAGTACATCAAGAAGCACTACAACCTTCTCGTCGGTGAGCGCCGCGCGGAGGAGATCAAGATCAAGCTGGGCTCGGCCTACCCGATGGCGGGCGAGCGCCTCACCATGGAGGTCAAGGGTCGCGACCTCATCGACGGCATCCCCAAGACCATCGTCGTCACCGACGAGGAGATCCGCGAGGCGCTCCGGGAGCCCGTCATGGCGATCGTGGACACGGTGCGCACCTGCCTCGAGCGGACGCCGCCCGAGCTTGCCGCCGATATCGTGGACAAGGGCATCGTGCTCACCGGGGGAGGAGCCCTCCTGCGGGGGCTCGATCTCCTGCTGAGACAGGAAACGGACCTCCCGATCACCGTCGGCGACGACCCGCTGTCGTGCGTCGCGCTCGGCACCGGCAAGGTCCTCGACGAGCTGCCGCTCCTCAAGAAAGTCGCGATCCCCGCCTAGCCCGCTCGTCGCGTGCGGCGGGTCGGGAGATCGTTGACGTGGATGGTGTCGGTGAGATTTCGCAGATACGCGCTGCTCCTCACGGTGCTGCTCGTGTCCCTG
>JBKPBU010000158.1:0-9248 GCA_046727015.1 Candidatus Methylomirabilota bacterium
TCGTAGCGCCGCACGAACTGGACGCCGAGCGAGGTCGCCTCCTCCTCGAGCAGGAGGGCCACGCGCTCGAGGAGCTGGTGGACATTGAGCGGCACGGTGTGGAGCGTGACGGGGCGCCCGAGGTCCAGCAGCATCTCGATGATGCTGTTGACCCGCGTCACTTCCTTGAGGAGCACCGCCGTGTATTCGCCCCAGCGCGCCTCGTCCCCGAGCTCCCGCTGCATGAGCTGTACGGCGCCGCGAATGGCCGAGAGCGGGTTGCGGATCTCGTGGGCAAGCCCGACGGCCATCTGGCCCGCTGCGGCCAGGGTCTCACCGCGGCGCACCTCGGACTCGAGCTGCCGGAGCCGCGAGATGTCGCGCACCACGGCGACGGCGGACGTGACCGCTCCGCTCCGTCCGGCCAGCGGCGCCGTCACCAGGCTCACGTGCACCGGGCGGCCGTCGGGCCCTTCGATCACGGCGGAGGACTCGGACCGGCTCTCGCCGGTGGCGAGCGTGTCGGTCAGGTGCCGCACGAGGGATGTCTCCGGTGGAAAGACTTCCTTGAGAGCGCGTCCGGTCACGCGCCGGGCGGAACGGCCGAGGAGATCCTCGGCGGCCGGGTTCCACAGGATGATCCGGAGGTCGGCATCCACGCCGACGAGCGCGTCCGGCAGGCCGCTCACCAGCGCCTCGTAGTCGAGCCGGGGCGAGTCCACTAGCCGAGCGCCAGGTCGGGGATGGCATTCATGGTCAGCGGCGCGCGCTCGCCCGCCTCCAGCCGGTCGTTCCCCGCGGCGGCGATCATCGCCGCATTGTCGGTGCAGAGCCGCGGAGAGGGCACCAAAAGCTCCCAGCCGCGCTCGGCGCACGCTCGCTCGAACGCCTGACGCAGGGGGGTGTTCGCGGCGACACCGCCCGTCAGGACCACACGGCGGGTGCCGAGCCGCCTGCCGGCCAGGACGGTCTGCCTCACGAGCATCTTGACCACCGTCGCCTGGAAGGACGCGGCGATGTCTGCCACCTCGGCGGGAGAGAGGCTCCCGGCGCGGCGGACGTGCAGCGACACCGCCGTCTTGATCCCGCTGAAGGAAAAGTCCAGCGCCCGATCGCTCATGGTGGCCGTGGGAAACCGGATGGCGGTGGCGTCCCCGCCGCGGGCCGCGCGCTCGATGGCGGGGCCTCCCGGATAGCCCAGGCCCAGGAGCTTGGCGACCTTGTCGAAGGCCTCGCCCGCCGCGTCGTCGCGCGTCTGCCCGACGCGGGCGTAGCGCCGGGGCGACGCCGTGACATACAGCGCGGTGTGACCGCCCGAGACAACGAGGGCGAGGAAGGGATGGTCGGGGGCGCGCTCTTCGAGAAAGGCCGCGTAGATGTGGCCTTCGAGGTGGTTGACGCCCACGATCGGCGTGCCGTGCGCCCAGGCCAGCGCCTTGGCCGCCGAGCAGCCGACGAGGAGCGAGCCGACGAGCCCGGGGCCCTGGGTCACCGCGATGCCGTCGAGATCGCGCAGCCCCACCCCGGCCTCCGCGAGCGCCCGGCGAATGACGGGCACGATCATCTCGAGGTGGCGGCGAGAGGCGAGCTCGGGCACGACGCCGCCGTAGGGGGCGTGGACATCGTCCTGGGAAGCGACGACGCTCGAGAGCACCTTGCGCCCGCCGTCGAGCACGGCGGCGGCGGTCTCGTCGCACGACGTCTCGATGCCGAGCACGATCATGGTGTCTTCGCCTCCTGGTCTGCGCTACTCATGAACGCCCCCTCATCTACTCAGCCCTCGCCTCGCGGTCGAGCCGCTCAGCTCGAACTTCGACCCTCTCCCCCTCCGGGGGCGAAGGAACCAAAACGTCTCCCTCTCCCTCTCCGAGGGAGAGGGCCGGGGTGAGGGTGGGGTTGTCTTCTCGCACATCTCGAACTACCGCGCCAACTGGGACACGGGCACGAGGCGGATGCCGCGGGCTTCCCAGCGAGGGACGTACTCGCGCAGCAGCCGCGCCGTCAGCGGATGCCCGTGCGCGATGACGATGACCTCCCCGCGGCGCTCCGCCCACCAGGCGACCTCGTCCCACTGCACGCGGTCGCCGGCCTCGCCGCCCTTGTGGTCGACGACGATTTGCCGCCGCCCCGCGCGCAGCCCCAGGGCCTTGGCCTCGTCGTACGCGAGGGAGAGATTGCTCGCGAGTCCGTCGACCAGGAAGAGGCGGCGGCCGGCGAGCACTTCCAGCACCGTGCGCATGCGTGCCCGGTCCTCGGTCATTCGGGAGCCCATGTGATTGGTGACGCCCACGGCGCCGGGCACGCTCGCCAGGTGCGCTCCCACCTGCGCCTGCAGCTCCTGCGGGCTCATGGTCATCAGGAGCGCGCCCGGGCCGGGATCGACCTCGGGAAAGCGGTACGGCTCCATGGGCAGGTCGAGAATGACCTCCATTCCCGACTGCGCGGCTTCGCGCGCCGTCCACTCCGACAGCGGCAGGCCGGGAAGGACCGCAATGGTCAGCGGCCGCCGTATGTCGCGGAGCGGGTCGAAGACGTCGCGCCGGGCGCCCAGGTCATCGACGATGATGGCCACGCGCCGCGCGGAGATTGAAGCCTGCGACAGCTGGGAACCCTGCGGAGCCTGGGCGGCGAGCGGGGCAGGCGGCAGCGGGTCCCGCGGCCTGGGCACGGCACGGGCCGGGGCGGAGGCCGCCGGAGCCGGCAACGACCCCCACGGAAGGCCGAAGAGGCTCGGCTCGCCGCGGCGAGACTGCCACTGGTCGAGCCCCACCACGGCGATCAGCAGGACCGCGATGAGACCGGCGAGAGCCGTCCAGACTCGCGCCGGCATGCCGCCCGATCAGCGCGCCGAGGTCTGCGCCGGCGCGCCCGCCGGACGGGTCGTCTTGTCCATGATCTTCATCGCCTTGAGCAGGTCGAGGGCGCGCTGCAGCTGCGGGTCTTTCTTGAGCTGGTCCATGAGGCGCGCCTGCTCGTCACCCACCGGCGGGACCGCTGCTTCGGGAGTCTGCCCCGCGACGGGCTTGGGCGCCTCGACGACGATGTCCGGCGTGATGCCCTTGCCATGGATGGAGCGCCCGTTGGGCGTGTAGTACTTCGCGGTCGTCAGTCTCAACCCCGAGCCGTCGGAGAGCGGAATGATGGTCTGCACGGATCCCTTGCCGAAGCTCTGCGTCCCCAGCACCACCGCGCGTCCCCAATCCTGGAGCGCCCCCGCCACGATCTCGGAGGCCGAGGCGCTGCCCTGGTTGACGAGGACGACCATGGGGAAGTCCGAGTACACGTGCTTGCCGCTCGCCTGGAAGCGCATGTTCTGGTTCCGCACGCGCCCCTCGGTGTAGACGATCAGCTTGCCCGGGTCGAGGAACTTCTCGGCCACTTCGACGGACGACGTCAGGAGCCCGCCGGGATTGTTGCGCAGGTCGAGCACCAGCCCCGTGATCTTCTTGCCCTTGGAGTACTTCTCCAGCGCCGTCTCGATGTCGTTGCCCGTCTGCTCCTGGAACTGACGCAGCCTGATGTACTCGATGCCGGGCTCGAGCTCGGCGTTCTTGACGGACTGGACGCGAATCTGCTCGCGGGTGATCGTGAAGTCCTTCGGCTCCGTCCATCCCTCTCTGATGATGCCGATGACGATCTTGCTGCCCGGCTTGCCGCGCATGCGCTTGACGGCGTCGGTCAGCTGCATGTCCTTGGTCGAGAGGCCCTCGATCTTCACGATGCGGTCGCCGGACAGGATGCCCGCGCGGTAGGCCGGCGTGCCTTCGATGGGGGCGACGACAGTCAGGACGTCGTCGCGCAGCGTGATCTCGATCCCCAGGCCTCCGAAGCTGCCCGAGGTCTCCACCTGCATCTCGCGGTACATCTCGGGGTCGAGGAAGGAGGAATGCGGGTCGAGACCCCGGAGGGTGCCCTTGATGGCGCTGTAGATGAGCTCTTTCGGCGGCATCTCGTCGACGTACTGGCTCTGGATGATCGACAGCACCTCGGTGAAGAGGCGGAGGTTTTCGTATGTCGCCGCCTGCTCATTGCTCTTGCTCGCCACTCCCCCGCCGAGCGACAGGGTGAGGAGAAGCAGGACCGCCGCGACCATCACCGCCTTCTTCACGTGCCGAAACGAGCCCATCGTGGTCTCCTTGAGTCCTTCTCTCTCGCCCTAGCCTCGGGGCCTGAGCCATTGAGCCGGGTCCTGCGGCTTGCCCTGGTACCGCACCTCGAAATAGAGGCGCGGTCCCTGCAGCGAGCCGGTATCCCCGACCGTGCCGATCACCTGTCCCTGCCGGACGTCGTCGCCCTCGGTCACCTTCATGTCCGCGACATGGGCGTAGAGCGTGTAGTACTCGCTGCCGTGATCCACGATGATCAAGTTCCCGTATCCCCGGAACCAGCCCGTGTAGAGCACGTGGCCCGGGTACACGGCGTGGACATTCGACCCCTCAACGGCGTCGATGTCGATCCCGTTCCGGAACGTCTTCGTTCCGAAGCGCGGGTTGACGCGCGTGCCGTACTCCTCGACCACCCGTCCCGCCGCGGGCCACTCGAGCCGCCCGCGCATCGTCCCCAGCCCCACCCCCGGCGTACTCTCCCCGGGCGCCGCTTTCGGAGGCTTCGAGGAAGGCGGCGACACCTTCGCGAGCCGCCGCTTCTCCTGGAGATCCCTGATGAAGGCTTCCAGGCGCCGCGTGGCCTCTCCGAGCTCCCCGACCATCCGGTCGTGGTAGGCCCGCTCATCCCTCACCCGCGCCAGGATCACCCGCCGCTTGGCCGCCTCGCGGTCGGCCTCGGCCCTCTCACCCTCCGCCTCGGTCCTCAGGACCGACATTTCCCCGCGGCGGGCCTCCAGCCTGTTCTTCCGATCTGCCAAGCCCTCGGAAGTTACACGATACTCTTGAATCATCCGGGCGTCCACCGTCGCCAGCGTCGTCAGGTGGCGGAGGCGCACGGCCTGAGCGACGGGGTCGTCGCCTGAGAGAAGGAGCGGCAGCGCCCCGCCCTGGACCTGAAGGCGGTACATCGCGCGCAGGCGCTGGCTCATGGCGTCTTCCTGCCCCGCGCGCCGGCTCTCGAGACGCGCGATGTCTTGCTGGAGATCGCTCATCTCGGCCTGGGTACGCCTGATCCGGCCGTCCAGCAACGCCACCTGCTTGCGCTTGTCGTTCAACCGCCGGTCTATCGCTTCGAGGTCGGAGAGGATGCCGGCCTCGCGCTTGCGCGCCTCGGCAGCCTTGGCGCGCTCCTCCTTGAGTCGCTTCTGCGTCTGCTGGAGCGCGCGCTCCTTGTCGTTGAGATCGCCGCTGTCCTTCTTCTGCTGTCCGGCGGCCGGGAGGGCCAGGACAAATGCCAGTAGCAGGAGCGGCAGGGCGGACCGTGCCACGGGCATCATCAGGCCGTCACGCGCCCGCGGGCCAGGAGGCCACCCAGCGCGCCCAGGAAGGCGCCGCCGGCCATCAGGAGCAGGATCTGCGGAAGCGAGAGGAACACCGCGCGGACCAGGCCCAGGGTCAGCTGGAGCAGAGGCTCGAGCCTGGGCGCACCGACGGCAAAGGCCGCTTCGAGCAGCGCCAGCGCAACCACGGCGCCCAGCAGGCCCTGCACCATGCCCTGCAGGAGCTGGGGAAGCCGGATGACCGCTTCGCTCGCGCCGACGAGCCTCATGATCTCCGTCTCCGCGCGGCGGGCGTGCAGGACGAGCGTGGTCGCGGTCGTCACTGTCAGGATGGCAGCGAGGGCGAGCACGGCGCCCACGGCCAGGCCCACGACCTGGAAGAGGTGCTGCCAGCGCGCGAGGCCCTCGACCCATTCAGCGCCGCCCTGGACTTCCTCGGCTTCCGGAAACGCGGCGAGCCGCCCGGCCAGCGCGCGGGTCTCCTCGGGCGTGGTGTAGCCTTCGGCCGGCGTCACCTCCAGTGAGGCGGGCAGCGGATTGCGCGGCAGATGGTCGACCACGCTCCCCTGCGCGCCCAGCGACTGACGCAGCGAGCGGAGCGCTTCGGCCTTCCCGACGTAGCGAACGCGCTGCACGCCGTCGAGCGCTTCGACACGGCGTGTGATCTCGGCGAGGGCGGCGGTGGACGGCTCTTCCCGGAGAAAGACCACCACCCGGACGCGGTCGCGCCACTGCCCGACGGCCCGCCCGAGGTTCAACGACATCAGCCAGAAGCCGCCCAGCGCCGTCAGCGAGAGCGTGATGAGCAGGATGGCGCTGACGCCGACCCGGCCCGCGCGCCGGAGGTCCACGAGGGCCTCGCTGACGACGAAGCTCAGCATCGGAGGCTCATCCTTCGTCCTTTGTCAGGACTCCGCCCTCGAGCCTGACCGTGCGCCGCCTGAGCTGGGCGGCCAAGCGCGCCTGGTGGGTCGCGAGGAGTACCGTGGTGCCGCGGCTCCAGATGTCCTTGATCAGGTCGAGAATCTCGCCCGCCATTTCCTCGTCGAGGTTACCCGTGGGCTCGTCGGCCAGCAGGAGCGCCGGAGACTTCACGATGGCCCGCGCGAGGGCGGCCCGCTGGGCCTCGCCCTGAGAGAGCTGGGCCGGGTAGGCCTGGGCGCGCGAGGAGAGACCGACGGCCTTGAGCGCCTGGAAGGCCCGGGGCGTGATGTCACGGCGCGGAGTGCCCAGCACGCGCAGGACGAAGGCGATGTTCTCGAAGACCGTGCGGCCCGAGAGGAGCTTGGCGTCCTGGAAGACGATCCCGAGAGAGCGCCGGAGCAGCGGCACGTCCCGGCGGCGCAGCGTGGTGACGTCGAAGCCCGCCACCTCGATCTCGCCGTCCGAGGCCCGCTCGTCGGCATAGAGGAGACGCAGGAGCGTCGTCTTGCCGGCCCCGCTGGCGCCCGAGAGAACGACGAAATCGCCCTTGTCGACTTCGAACGAGATGTCGTTGAGGGCCGGCAGCTTCATCGGCCCGCCTTCGAAGACCTTGCAGACCCGGTGGAGCCGTATCATGGGGCCCCACTATTCTATCTAACCCTTCAGAGTTTCGATAGTTTTTCGACCAGAAGCGAGTTCACCACACCCGGGCTCGCCTTGCCCGCGGTCAGCTTCATCACCTGCCCTACCAGGAACCCGAGGGCGGCCTTCTTGCCCGCCTTGTAGTCTTGGACGACCTTGGCGTGCTCGGTCAGGACCTGGTCCACCACGGAGCCGAGAGCGCTCACGTCGGCAACCTGGGTCAGGCCCTCGCGGCTGACGATGCTCCTTGCGTCGTCGCCCGAGCGGTACATCTTCTCGAAGACGTCCTTGGCGATCTTGCCGCTGATGGTGCCGTCTTCGATGAGGGTGATGAGCGACGCGAGGTTGCCGGGTGGGACCGGGCAGGCGGCCACCGCGCGCTCGTCGTCGCCGGGAAGCTCGCGCAGAAGCTCGTTGATGATCCAGTTGGCGGCGGCCTTCGGCTTGCCACACTGGGCGACGGCGGCCTCGAAGTAGTCGGCCAGCGCGCGGCTCCCGGTGAGGAGATCGGCGTCGTAGGCGTTGAGCGCGTGGATCTCCATGAAGCGCGCGCGACGGGCGGCCGGCAGCTCGGGCAGCGTGGCGCGCACGGCCTCGACCCAGCGCGCCTCGACGTCGAGGGGGGGCAGGTCGGGCTCGGGAAAGTAGCGGTAGTCGTGGGCGAACTCTTTCGAGCGCATGGAGACCGTGTGCCCCTTGTCGGGATCCCAGAGGCGGGTCTCCTGCACGATCCGCTCGCCCGCGTCGAGGGCGCGCGCCTGCCGCTTGATCTCGTGCTCGAGGGCGTGCTGGACGTTCCGGAAGGAATTCATGTTCTTGATCTCGACCTTGGTGCCGAGCTCCGCCGCTCCGCGCTTCCTCAGCGAGATGTTGGCGTCGCAGCGCAGGGAGCCCTCTTCCATGTTGCCGTCGCAGACGCCGAGGTAGACGACGATGGCCCTGAGCGCGCGCAGGTAGGCGCCCGCCTCTTCGGTCGCGCGCATGTCCGGCTTGGAGACGATCTCCATCAGGGGCACTCCCGCCCGGTTGAAGTCCACCTGGCTCGACTGCGCCGTCTCGAGATGACCTTCGTGGATGAGCTTGCCCACGTCCTCCTCGAGGTGGAGGCGCTCGATGCCGATCCGCCGCGCAGCGCCGCCCACCTCGACGTCGAGATGGCCGTGCACGGCCAGCGGCTCCTCGTACTGGCTGATCTGGTAGTTCTTCGGCATGTCCGGGTAGTAGTAGTGCTTGCGGGCGAAGCGATTGTCCGCGTTGACCGTGCAGCCGATGGCCAGCGCCGTCTTGATCCCGAACTCCACCGCCCGCCGGTTGATGACCGGCAGCGACCCCGGCATGCCCTGGCAGACGGGGCAGGTCTGGGTATTGGGCGGCGCGCCGAAGGCCGTCGAGCAGCCGCAGAACATCTTGGTCCGCGTGAGGAGCTGGGCGTGGACCTCGAGCCCGATGACGACCTCGTACTCGCCGCTCATGCCACGAGCTCCGGTTTTCTCTTGTGCCACTCGGTCGCGCCCTCGTAGGCCTTGGCCGTCCTGAGCACGGCCGCCTCGTCGAAGGCCTTGCCGATGACCTGGAGGCCCACCGGCAGCCCACCTGTCGTGAAGCCCGCCGGCACGGACACTCCGGGCAGCCCCGCCAGGTTGACGGGAATGGTGAAGACGTCGTTGAGGTACATCGAGAGCGGATCTTCCTTCTCGCCCGTCCTGAAGGCGGCGCTCGGCGTGGTCGGGGCCACGATCACGTCCACGCGCTCGAAAGCCTTCTGGAAGTCGCGCTGGACGAGCGTGCGCACCTTCTGCGCCTTGCCGTAGTAGGCGTCGTAGTAGCCCGCGGAGAGCGCGTACGTGCCGAGCATGACGCGCCGCTTGACTTCGGCGCCGAACCCCGCGCCCCGCGTCCGGCTGTACATGTCGATGAGGTCGCGCGCGCCGGGGACGCGCAGGCCGTACTTGACCCCGTCGTAGCGCGCGAGGTTGGACGAAGCTTCGGCGGGCCCGATCACGTAGTACGCCGCGAGGCCGTACTCGGTGTGGGGCAGCGAGACGCTCTCGGTCTTCGCCCCCAGGCCCTTCAGGATCTCGATGGCCGCCCGCACCGCCGTCTCGACCTCGGGGTCGAGCCCCTCGATGAAGTACTCGGCCGGGATGCCCACCTTCAGGCCCTCGACGCCCTGCCCCAGACCGGCCGCGTAGTCGGGCACCGGCACGGCCGCCGACGTGGAATCCATCGGGTCGTGCCCCGCGATGGCCTGGAGCATGAGCGCGGCGTCCTCGACGTCTTTCGCGAAGGGCCCGATCTGATCGAGCGACGAGGCGAA
>JBKPBU010000159.1:0-2000 GCA_046727015.1 Candidatus Methylomirabilota bacterium
GAGCGCCGCCTCGTGATCGTCGGCCACCGCCCGGAGTGCCCGGCCCACCTTGGTCCGCTGGAAGAGGACGGCCAGGATGGCGACCAGGACCGCCGCCGTCACGGCCGCGGTCAGCTCCAGCCGGTTGATCTGCACCCCGCGTACGATGAACGACGTGTCGGGGATGCCGATGTCGAGCTTTTTGACGTTTGCGCCCCAGGCCATCTCGCCGAAGCCTTCGAGAAAGAAGTTGAGCCCGATGGTCGCCATGAACAGGATGATCGGCTCCTGGTTGACGAGCGGCCGCAGCACGACCCGCTCGATGACGTACGCGAGCGCGATCATGGTCAGCGCGGTCAGCGCGAGGGCGGCGACCACCGGCACCCCGCGCTCCATCAGGCCGACGAGCGTGAGCGCCGAAAAAAGCACCATGACGCCCTGGGCGAAATTGAACACGCCCGAGGCCTTGAAGATCAGGACGAACCCGAGCGCGACGAGCGAATACATGAGCCCCGCGGCGACGCCGCCGAAGAGCACCTCGACGAGGAAGGTGACGTTGCCCGCCATGTCGGCGAATGGCGCAACGAGCACCGCCCGGAGCAGCTCAATCATGCGTGACACCCAGATACGCGTCGATCACGACCTGGTCTTTCCGCACGACTTCGGGCGGGCCGTCGGCGATCTTCCTGCCGTAGTCCAGCGCCACGACCCGGTCGGAGATGTCCATCACCACGCTCATGTCGTGCTCGATGAGGGCGATCGTCGTGCCGAACTCGTCGTGGACGTCGAGGATGAAGCGCGACATGTCCTCCTTCTCCTCGACGTTCATGCCGGCCATCGGCTCGTCCAGCAGGAGGAGCTGCGGCTCGGCGGCCAGCGCCCGCGCCAGCTCCACCCGCTTCTGGAGGCCGTAGGGCAGCCGTCCGGCGGGCGTCTTGCGGATCGCCTGGATCTCCAGGAAGTCTATGACGCGCTCGACGGCGGCCCGGTGCTCGAGCTCCTGCCGCCTGGCCGGCCCCCAGTAGATGGCGTCCAGGAGAAAGTGTCCGCGCATCTTGAGCAGCCGGCCGGTCATGATGTTGTCCAGCACGGTCATGCCCTTGAAGAGCGCGACGTTCTGGAAGGTCCGGGCGACGCCGAGGGCGGCCACGTCGTAGGGCTTGAGCTGGGTCCGGTCCTTGCCCTCGAACAGGATCCGTCCCTGCTGGGGGTGGTAGAAGCCGCTGATGACGTTGATCAGGGTGGTCTTCCCCGCCCCGTTGGGCCCGATGATCGCGACGATCTCGCCCCGGAAGATGTCGACGCTCACGTCGGAGAGCGCCTGGACCGCCCCGAATCGCACGGTGATGTCGTCGACATGGAGTAGAGGCTCCCGCCGCGGGGCGGGCGCCACCCCCGCTTCCGGCACCGTTTGCTCGTCGAGCGTCATCGGCATCTAGGCCCCTTCGACGTCCATGATCCGCACCTGGCGCTCCATGTCCGAGGTCCGGCCGTCCTCGTAGGTGACCGTGACCTTCACGGCGACGTGGGAGGCCCGGGAGTCGTAGAGGGCGGCGATGATGGCCGCATACCTTTCATTGATGAACCCGCGACGGAGCTTCCGGGTTCTCGTGATCTCGGCGTCGTCGGGGTCCAGCTCCTTGTGCAGGATGGCAAAGCGCTTGACGCGCTGCGACGGCGCCAGGGTCAGGTTGGTGCGGCGGATCTCCTCGTGGAGGAGGTCGTAGGTGGCCGGATTCTGGGCCAGGTCCGTATAGCCCGTGTAGCCGATGCCGCGCCGCTCGGCCCAGTTCCCCACGACTTCCATGTCGATGTTGACCATGGCGACCACGTTGGGGCGCTCGTTGCCAACCGCCACGGCTTCTTTGACGTAGACGCTGAACTTGAGCTTGTTCTCGATGTACTGGGGGGCGAAGACGGTGCCGTCGTGAAGCGTCGCCACGTCCTTGACGCGATCGATGATGACCAGCTGGCCGTCAGGGTCGAAGAGGCCCGCGTCGCCCGTGTGGAGCCAGCCGTCC
>JBKPBU010000160.1:0-1248 GCA_046727015.1 Candidatus Methylomirabilota bacterium
GAAGCGGACGTCGATTGGGTCAATGACGCGGCGAAGCCGCACTTCCTCGCCATGCCGCCGCGCCGGGCGGCCGAGCTCGCCGTCGCCATCGCCGAGGCGGTGGACGCGAAGGTTGCGGCGCTGCCTGATGACCTCCTTGCGCGGAACGAGGCTGCCGGCAAGCCGCTCCTCATGACGCGCGCCGAGCACCGCCGAGAGCACCTCGGCGAGATCGAGCACGTCCTGGGCGCGTGAGCGGTCGCCCCGCCCGCATTGACAGCCCGCGCGGATCGTAGAACAATCCGCTCCTGTTCAACCGCGGCCGGGCCTGAGCGCCCGGGAAAGGCTCTCCCATGCGCACGACCACGCGTCTTCGCCAGATGATGAAGGAACCGGGGATCATCGTCGCCCCGGGCGCCTACGACGGCTTCTCCGCACGCCTCATCGAGGCGGCCGGCTTTCGCTGTGTCTACATGACAGGGGCGGGCACGGCGGCCTCGCACCTGGGCCAGCCCGACCTCGGGCTCGCCACGCTGACCGAGATGGCCAACCACGCCGCGCACCTGGCCTCGTGCGTGTCGCTGCCCGTCATCGCCGACGCCGACACCGGCTATGGCAACGTCCTGAACGTCGTGCGCACCGTGCGGGAGTACGAGCGCGCCGGCGTCGCGGGATTGCACATGGAAGACCAGGTCGCGCCGAAGAAGTGCGGCCACATCGCCGGCAAGCAGATCATCCCGACCCAGGAATTCTGCGACAAGATCCGCGCCGCGAGCGAGTACCGCACCGATCCGGACTTCGTCATCATCGCGCGCACCGATGCCCGTGCCGTGACGAGCCTCGACGACGCCATCGACCGCGGCAACCGCGCCGCCGAGGCGGGCGCCGACGTCGTCTTCGTGGAGGCACCGCAGACGGATGACGAGATCCAGCGCGTGGCCCGTGAGGTCAAGGCGCCCCTCCTCGCCAACATGGTCCAGGGCGGCCGGACCCCGGCCGTGAAAGTCGCGGAGCTCGAGCGGATCGGCTTCAAGATCGTGATCTTCCCGGCGGTGTGCATGGCCGCGGCCGTCCCGGCCATGGAGCGCTCGCTCCAGCAGCTGAAGGACACGGGCACGGACTGGCACGACGGACCGGTGCTCTCGCCCATGGACATCTTCCGCAGGGTCGGCTTCGACTGGTGGCACGCGATCGAAGAGAAATTCGCTCCGCGCTCATAGGAGGATCCATGCGCGCCACGTCGAAGTTGAGAGAGCTCCTCGGCACCGG
>JBKPBU010000161.1:0-2481 GCA_046727015.1 Candidatus Methylomirabilota bacterium
CTCCACGTCAAGACCACGGCGAACCTGGGCGCGTATTTGTCGACCTTCGCCCCCGCGGTCCCCACCTTCCTCTACGGCACGCTCCTGAATGGCGTGTACGTCATGGGCGCCATCAAGTGCGAAGTCACCGGCGTATTCACCAACACCACCGCGGTGGACGCGTACCGGGGCGCGGGCCGGCCGGAGGCCTGCTACGTCCTCGAGCGGATGATCGACGCCGCGGCGTCGGCGCTCAAGATGGACCCGGCGGACGTCCGCCGGAAGAACTTCATTCCAAAGTTCTCGGGGGCGTACCAGACGCACGTGGCGGTCGCCTACGACAGCGGCGACTACGCGGGTGCGTTCGACAAGCTGCTCCAGATGTTCGACTACAAGAAGTTCCGTGCCGAGCAGGCCGAAGCGCGCAAGAAGGGCCGCTATCTCGGCGTCGGGTTCTCGACCTACATCGAGGCGTGCTCCATCGCGCCCTCCAAGCTCGTGGGCGCCCTCGGCGCCGGCGCCGGCCTGTACGAGTCCGGGAAGATCCGCGTGCATCCGACGGGCGGGGTGACGGTCTTCACGGGCTCGCACTCGCACGGTCAGGGGCACGAAACCACGTTCGCCCAGCTCGTGGCGGACGAGCTCCAGATGCCGATGGACCAGGTCGAGGTCGTCCACGGCGACACTGGCGCGATCCCGTTCGGCATGGGCACCTACGGCAGCCGCTCGGCTTCAGTCGGCGGCACTGCCCTCCATATGTCGGTCAACAAGATCAAGGAGAAGGGCAAGAAGATCGCGGCGCACCTGCTCGAGGCCTCCGCCAGCGACATCGAGTACGTCGGCGGGCAATTCCAGGTGCGCGGCGCTCCCGGCAAAGCCGTGCCCTGGGGCGCGGTAGCCCTGACCGCCTACGTGCCCCACAACTACCCGGAGGGGCTCGAGCCAGGACTTGAAGAGACGAGCTTCTACGACCCATCGAACTTCTGCTTCCCGTTCGGGGCTCACGCCTGCGTCGTCGAGGTCGACGGCGACACCGGCCACGTGAAGATCCTTCGCTACATTGCGGTGGACGACGTCGGCAACGTCATCAACCCCATGATCGTGGACGGGATGGTCCACGGCGGCATCGCCCAGGGCGTCGCGCAGGCCCTCTGGGAAGGCGCCGTGTACGACGAGGAGTCGGGACAGCTGGTGTCCGGCAGCCTGATGGACTACGCGCTGCCCAGGTCCGACATGCTGCCAATGTACGAGACCGCGCGCACGGAGACGCCGACGCCGGTCAACCCGCTCGGCGTCAAGGGCGCTGGCGAGACGGGGACGATTGCGTCCACGCCGGCCGTCGTCAATGCCGTGGTGGACGCGCTGTCAGGCTTCGGCATCGACCACATCGAAACCATGCCGCTCACGCCCGAGCGGGTCTGGAAGACCGTCCAGGCCGCCAAATCGAAGAAGTAAGGGAGACGCCCATGTATCCAGCCCAGTTCGAGTACCACAAGGCCGGCACGGTCAAGGAGGCGGTCGACCTCCTGGCCAAGTACAAGGACGACGCCAAGCTCCTGGCCGGCGGCCACAGCCTGCTACCGGCGATGAAGCTTCGCCTGGCCCAGCCCAAGCACTTGATCGATCTCGGCAAGGTGTCAGGGCTCGCGGGGATCAAGGAAGAGGGCGGCACGCTCGTCATCGGGGCCATGACCACGCACTACGCCATCGAGTCCTCGGCCCTGCTCAAGAGCAAGTGTCCGCTCCTGCCGGAAGTCGCGGGGCACATCGGCGATCCCATGGTGCGCAACATGGGCACGATCGGTGGCAGTCTCGCTCACGCCGATCCGGCCGCCGACTGGCCCGCCGCCGCCATCGCCTTGGGCTTCGAGCTGGTGGCCGAGGGACCCAAGGGCAAGCGGACCATCAAGGCGGACGACTTCTTCAAGGGGCTTCTCACGACCGCCCTCGCAGAAGACGAGATTCTAACGGAAATTCGAGTTCCGGCCGCAGGGGCCAACGTGAAGAGCGCCTACGCCAAGTTCCCCCATCCGGCTTCCCGCTTTGCCGTAGTCGGCGTCGCTGCCGTGATGACCGTAGACGGCGGCAAAATCTCGAAGGCGAGTATCGGCATCACGGGCGCAGGCACCAAGGCGACCAGGGCCAAGGGAGTCGAGGCCGCCATAAGCGGCAAGGCCGCCGACGCCCCCTCGATCCAGGCGGCTGCCGAGAAAGCGGCGGAGGGCGTGGACGTCCAGGCCGACCTCCAGGGCTCGGTCGAGTACAAGCAGCACCTGCTGAGAGTCTTCGCCAAGAGAGCCATGGAGGCGGCGGCCGCCAAGAAGTGATTCGAGGCGAGTCCATCGCGCCCCGCGGATCGAGCTCCGCGGGGCGCGCGTTTTTGGGGCGGCGGTGACGGCGGCCATCGTGCTTGCTGCCGGCCTCTCGCGGCGGATGGGCCGGCCCAAGCTCCTGCTGGAATTCAAAGGTCGGCCAGTGATCCGCCATGCCGTCGAGCGCGTG
>JBKPBU010000162.1:0-2838 GCA_046727015.1 Candidatus Methylomirabilota bacterium
AGTGAGGTCGCGGGCCATCTGGCGCACTCACGGTCTTACTACAGCTCCAGCGTCATGAAGACACTGTTCGGGTCGGGTTTGTAGTCGCCGAACGGCCCACAATAGGTGAAGCCGAAGCTCTCATAGAGTTTCTGGGCGGGCCTGAAGGCCTCGTTCGAGCCCGTTTCCAGGCTGAGGCGCCGATAACCCCGCGACCGGGCTTCCGCGACGATATGCGCCAGGACGGCGCGGCCGGCGCCTCTCCGGCGCAGAGATCGCGGCGTGCGCATGGACTTCACTTCGCCATGCGCTGGGGCAAGTTCCTTGAGCGCCCCGCAGCCAAGCAAGACGGATTCGTCCCACACCGTCCAGAACGTGATGTCCGGGCTGCGAAGCTTCGAAAGGTCGAGCGCGTGGACGCTCTCCGGCGGTGAGAGCTCGTACATGTTGTCCAAGTGCTCTTGCAGCAGAGCGTGAACTTCCTGCCGTGAGAGATCGTCGAGTTCGATGCGCATATCGGCCAAGCTGTTACGCTGGAACCTCGGCCTCCACGAGCTGCGCAAGCAGCGCGATCGAGTCTTGCCAGCCGAGATAGCAGGCCTCGAGCGGAATGGCTTCGGGTATGCCTTCCTGCACGACGTTCAACTCGGTTCCGCACGATACCTGCTTCAAGGATACCGTCGTCCGCATCTCCCCGGGCAGGTTCGGGTCGTCGAACTTGTCCGTGTGCCGAATGCGTTCGTTTGGCACCAGCTCGAGATACTCCCCGCCAAACGAGTGGCTGTGGCCTGTGGTGAAGTTCGTAAACGACATCTTGTAGGTGCCGCCAGCTCTCGCATCCAGATGGTGAACCTTACCCGTGAAACCGTTGGGCGGCAGCCATTTGGCCATGGCGTCGGGATCAAGGAACGCCCGGTAGACTCGTTCGGGTGTCGCCCGCAGCACACGGTGAAGTCGGACAGTGTTCGTGGTCATGATCACTCGGCCTTTCGATATGTTCGAGGATCATCTCTCATGATGCACATCTCTCCCAGCCCTCTGCGTCTTTATCGCCACAGCTTCCTCCCGTCGATCTCCCGGTGTCGAGGTCAACACGGAATGGATACCACTGGTCATCGATGGGTGACCACGCAAGTCCTTTTACTTCACCGTTGCCGATGCTGAGCTGATCGAAACCATCCCACGAGAGGCGCCGCGTGTGCCAGAGAAGTCCCTTCGGGCCGAGCCGGGCAAGGGCGAGACCTTGCCTGCTGTATACCCAGCCATCGGGATCCTGCACTTCGAGAGCCGCGTCGATCGCGGGAAGCAGCCTTTCTGCAGTGCGCAGGTATGGAAAATTCCACGACGGTCCCCTCGCGCCCGAGACGACCCCATTCGCCCGGGAACGCGATCGCCGGCGGCCCATAACGGTGGCAAGCCGTGAAGAACTCTTGCAGCGGGAACCATTCTCTCGCTCAGGCGGCGGGCTTGCCCGCGACGAGGACGGCGACGGGGTAGGCGTAGCGGATGCGGTCGCCATCGCGGGACATCGGGATGCCGAGGCGATCGTCGCCAAGCGAGGCGGCGAAGATCCCGCGGATCTTGTCGGCGTCGCCCGGCAGCGGGAATGAGCGGCCGAGGAGGCTCTCGAGCTCGCCCTCGAGACGGTAGCTGGTCACGCGCGGCGCCGGCAATCCCGCCGGCGCGAAGAGGCCCTTCAGCTCGGCGAGCGGCATGGCGCGCACGTGCGAGGGGTCGCGGAGCTTTTCCATCCGGTTGAACTCGGCGGCCTTGGCGGGATCGGGGGAGGCCTCGCTGTCGATGACGGCCACCTGTCCTCCGGGCGCGCAGACGCGCGTCATCTCGGAGAGCACGGCCGCAGGCTCGAGGAAGTGGTGGAAGGCGAAGCGCGAGGTGACGAGCGAGAACGCCCCGTCTGGAAACGGCAGAGGAAGGACGTCGCCCAGCTTCCAGCTGACGTTGGTGAGGCTTTGCTCGGCGGCAAGCGCCCGCGCGCGATCGATCATGGCCGGCGTGAGGTCGATGCCCGTCGCGTGCTTGACGACCTTGGCCAGCGCGCACACGACGATGCCGCCGCCGCACGCGACGTCGAGGGCCGTGTCCTCGGGGCCCGCGCCAGTGAACTCGACGATCAGCCGCAGCGCCTGCTCGTCCTTGATGCCGGGCGAGGTCGAAAAAGGCACGGCCTGGCGGCTGAACTGGTCGAGGATGAGGTCGCGGTGGCTCGGGCTCGGCACGGTACCCTCCGGCGCGCGGCCGCTACTTCTTGGCGGCGCGGGCGATCGCGGCGATCTGGTCGGCGAAGTTGACCTGGCTGTCGTCTTCGGGCGCGTAGCCGATCTTCTCGCGCGCGTTGGCGATGCTCCAGAAGCGGTGCGTGTTGCCGCTGATGCCGTACACGATCAGGAAGGGCACGCCGTGCTCGTCGGCGATGTTCTCGGCCTCGACCATGCGGATGGCCTGCTGGACCTGGTCCCGCTGGGAGAGATAGGCGCCGAGGCCGCGGTGCATCACCTTGATGTCGCCCGGCTTGAGCTGGCCCAGGTCGGCGTCGTCGCGCGGGCCGCCGATGCGCCACTCGACGACCTCGTGCTTGCGGCCGTCCACCTTGCCAGTGGCGAAGACGAAGCCCAGAAGCTCGTAGGCCGCCTTGGCCCAGCCGTACCAGTTGTCGGACCGGTGCGGCATGTCGGGCGTCACCATCTCCATCTTGCCCGCCCAGATGAGCCGCTCGTAGTAGTCGGCGGCGTGGTTGGAGCTGCACACGACCACACGCCGGACGCCCTCCTCGAGCGCCGTGCGGTGCACGTTGTAGGCGAGCGCGATGTTCTTGTGCTCGGCCCAGAACTTGGCGTCGCT
>JBKPBU010000163.1:0-3169 GCA_046727015.1 Candidatus Methylomirabilota bacterium
CAAGCCGGTGTGCGCGGGCCCCTTCAAGTTCGTCGAACGCGTCGCCCAGGGCAAGATCGTCCTCGAGCGCTTCCCCGACTACTGGAACAAGGCGAGCATTCACCTCGATCGCGTCGAGTTCGTGCCGATCACCGACTCGGCCTCGCGCGTGGCGAGCCTGCGATCGGGCGACCTTCAGATGATCGAGCGCGTCTCGCCGAGCGACCTGGCGCAGCTCCGCGCGGACAGCCGGCTCAGGGTCGCCGGCGTCGCCGAGCTGGGCTACCAGCAGATCCCGCTCAACGTGGCGAACGGCCCGAAGAGCAAGACGTTCGCGGACTTCCGAGTGCGCCAGGCGCTGGATCTGGCGATCGACCGCGAGACGATCATCAAGACCGTCTTCAACGGCGAGTACATTCCCGGGAACCAGTTCGTGAGCCCGTCGAGCCCCTACTACGACACGAAGGTCCCGGTGCGGAAGCGCGACGTCGCGCGGGCCAAGCAGCTCCTGCGCGAGGCCGGCCAGCCGGCGCTTTCCTTCACGCTGATCGTGCCGCCCGAGCGCGACCGCCAGGAGGCCGCGCTCATCATCCAGTCCATGCTGGCCGAGGCCGGCATCACGATGACGATCCAGACGCAGGAGAACGTCACGATGCTCCAGGCGGGGCGCCGGGGCGACTTCGAGGCCTACTTCACCTTCTGGAGCGGCCGGCCGGATCCCGACGGCAACGTTTTCTCCTTCACCACCTGCAACGGCGCGCAGAACGACAGCCACTACTGCAATCCCGAGGTGGACACGCTCCTGACCAAGGCAAGGGAGACCCCGAGCCCGGCCGAGCGCAAGAAGCTCTACGACCGGGCCACCGAGATCATGGTCCGCGAGGTGCCGCGGATCCTGCTCTGGCACCGCCGCGTCTTCACGGGATACAGCGCGCGGGTGAAGGGCTTCACGCCCTACCCGGACGGGATCATCCGGCTCCAGGGCCTGCGGCTCGAATGAGGACGGACGCGCCGCGCGCATGAGGCTCTGGCTCTACATCGTCCGGCGGCTCGTCGTGCTCGTGCCGACTCTCCTCTGCGTCTCCCTCTTCACCTTCGGGCTCCAGCAGCTCCTGCCCGGGGACGCCGCGCTGGCCCTCGCCGGCGAGGAGCACGATCCGGCCGTCGTGGCGGCGATTCGCGCGAGATATCACCTGGACCAGCCGATGCCCGTGCAGTACGGGATCTGGATCGGCAACATCCTGCGCGGCGACTTCGGCGAGTCGCTGCGCAACCGGATCCCCGTCGCCGAGCTGATCGCGTCGAAGCTGCCGGTGACCATCGAGCTCGCGCTCTGCTCGATGCTGATCGGGCTCCTGATCGGCATTCCCGCCGGCATCGTGTCGGCCGCGCGCAGGGGCACGCCGCTCGACGTCGGCGCGAACTTCCTGGCCCTCTCGGGGCTCTCGGTGCCGCACTTCTGGCTCGGCATCATGCTGATCCTGCTCTTCGCGGTGCGCCTGGGCTGGCTGCCCGCCTCCGGCTACGTGCCGCCGTGGGAGAGCCTCGGCAGGAATCTCACGACCATCGCGCTGCCGTCGTTCGTGCTCGGCACGGGCGTGGCCGGCGTCCTGATGCGCCACACCCGCAGCGCCATGCTGCAGACGCTCGACGCCGACTACGTGCGCACGGCGCGGGCGAAGGGCGTGCTGGAACGGATGGTCGTGCTGAAGCACGCGCTCCGCAACGCCCTCATCCCGATCATCACGCTGGGCGCCATCGAGTTCGGGCGGCTGCTCTCCGGCGCGGTGCTGACGGAGCAGATCTTCGCGATCCCGGGCTTCGGCAAGCTCCTCGTGGACGGCGTGTTCAACCGGGACTACGCCGTCGTGCAGGCGGTGGTCCTCGTCTCGGCGAGCCTCTTCGTGCTGCTCAACCTGCTCGCCGACGTCCTCTACTTCCTCGTCAACCCCCGGCTCCGCGGATGAGCGCCAGCGCCAGCCTCGCCATCCCCGCCGTGGAGGACCGGCGGCGTTACCGGGCGATGAAGTGGCTGGCGCGCCGCCCGGCCGCGATCATCGCGTCGCTCGTCATCGCGCTCTTCGTCGCCGGCGCGCTCGGAGCGCCGTGGCTGGCGCCGTTCAATCCGAACGCGCCCCACTTCGACGCCATCCGCCGGCCTCCGTCCGACGTCTACTGGCTCGGCACCGACGAGGTCGGTCGCGACGTGCTGTCGCGCCTCATCTGGGGCGCGCGCGCCTCGCTCCTCGCCGGCGTCATCCCGGTCACCATCGCGCTGACGCTCAGCATCCCGCTCGGGCTCCTGTCCGGGTATGCGGGCGGGTGGGTGGACGGGGTCATCATGCGCGTCAACGACGCCATGCTGGCGATTCCGTTCCTGATCGTGGCCATCGCGCTCGCCGCCTTCCTCGGGCCCAGCCTCACCAACGCCATGATCGCGATCGGGATCGCGGCCCTGCCGATCTTCCTCCGTCTCTCGCGCGGCACCGTGCTCGTCATCAAGACGGAGGACTTCATCGAAGCCGCGCGCGCGCTCGGCTGCTCGCGCCGCCGCACCGCCGTCTGCCACATCCTCCCGAACATGCTGCCGCCGCTCCTGGTCCAGTCGAGCATCACGGTGGCGGCGGCGATCATCGCCGAGGCGAGCCTGTCGTTCCTGGGCTTGGGCCAGCAGCCGCCCGCGCCGTCGTGGGGCAGCATGCTCAACGCGGCCCAGCGCTATCTCTCGCAGGCGCCGTGGATGGCGCTCTACCCGGGCCTCATGATATTCTTCGTCGTCATGGCGCTGAACGTGCTGGGTGACGGCCTGCGTGACGCGCTCGACCCGAAACACCAGTGACCGCCGGAGCACCAGTGACCAAGGAGAAGACACCGTGAGCCAGATCTGGATGAAGCCCATTACGGGCGCGCACGCGTGGCGGGGCGACACGCTCGCCCGCGAGACCTCGTGGATCGTCACCCTCACCGACGCCGAGATCGCCGACGTGGACCGCGCGCTGGCCGCGGCGAAGGCGACGGGGCTTCCCGTAGAGGAGATCCAGCGCGAGCACTTCCCGCTCACGGTGATGCGCGCGCGGCTCGAGCAGGCGGTGACCGAGATGTACGACGGCCGCGGATTCGTGGTCGTCCGCGGCTTGCCGGTCAGCCGCTACCGCGACGAGGACGTCGGGCTCATCTTCTGGGGATTCGG
>JBKPBU010000164.1:0-3882 GCA_046727015.1 Candidatus Methylomirabilota bacterium
GGTGCAGGACGTCAAGCTGGCGATCGACGAGCTCGAGCGCGCGGTGACCGTCCTCGGCCTCAAGGGCGCCGAGCTCGACACGCAGGTGAACGGCGAGCAGTGGGACGAGGCGAAGTTCCTGCCGCTCTTCAAGGCCGCCGAATCGATGGGCGCCGTCCTCTTCTTCCATCCGCAGCCGCAGCACAACTTCCTGATGCAGCGCACCCCGCGCGACGGGCTCGTCAACAGCCTCGGCGTGATCCTCGACGACGCGATCGTGGTCGCGATCCTGATCTCCGGCGGCGTGCTGGAGGCGTGTCCGGATCTCCGCGTGTGTATCGCTCACGGCGGCGGCCCCGCCTGCTACGCGATGGGGCGCCTCGACCGCGGCTGGCAGGCCCGTCCCCAGGCCCGCCGCATCCCGCAGCCGCCGAGCGCGTACCAGCGGCGCCTCTACTACGACTCCGTAACGGGGAGCGAGGCCGCCCTCCGCTTCCTCCTCGACCAGGTGGGCGCCGACCGCGTGGTGCTCGGCAGTGACTGGCCCTTCGTCCCGTGGCATCCCTCTCCCGTCGCCTGGGTGCAGGGGCTCCAGAGCCTCACGCGGGAGGAGAAGGAGCGCATTCTCTGGCGGAACCTGGAGACACTGCTTGGCCTGTAGTCCGTGAGGAGAGTCCCCATGGCTGACATGAAAGTGATACGTCTCGCGGAGACCGAGGTCGTCAAGTTCGGCCCGGACGCCGTCTACCAGCTGATCATCGGCGACGACGAGGGCACCACCCCGGTACGCACCGGCATCCAGACGTCGCAGCCCGGCTATGTCGCGCCGGTGCATTCGCACCCCTACATGGAAATCCTGCACATCCTCGACGGCACCGCCGAAGCGTGGATAGACGGCCGGGACGAATCGAAGGTCAGGCTCGAGAAGGGCGACACGATCGCGCTGCCCGCGAACGTCCCGCACAGCTTCCGCGTCGTGGGCGACCAGGTGCTGAGGCTCCTGGGCACCCACGTCTCGCCGAAGCGAATCGTGACGTACAAGGACGGGCGCGCGACGGATGCGCGGGGGTATCAGACCTCGGCATAAGCTGGCGGAGAATCACTTGGAAAGAAAAGAGGGCCGGCTCACCGCCGGCCCTCGGTCTCCTCGCCCGGTCGTCGCTCGGTGAGCGACGCGAAGCCTACCGCCGCGCGGTCGTCGGCGGCACGATCCCGTTCATCCGCAGATAGACCACGAGCTGGCCGTAGTGGTTGCGGAGCTGGAACAGCGGGCCCTGCCAGAACGTGGCGCGGGTGACCGTGCGGTCGCCGAACGGGAACTTCATGGGCTCGCCGAGCTGGGCGTCGGTCAGCGACGCCATCATCTCCTGCGCGCTCTGGAACGTCTTCTTCAACAGGGCGATGACCTCGGGCTTCGTCATCGCGCCGTGATGGGCGGCGTCCGTCTTGGTGCCCTTGGCGACGTCGATGAAGCGTTGCGTGATGCCGGCCACGTGCACGAGCTGGTCGCCGAAGCTCGAGATCTCGGGCGTCGGCTTGTAGCCGTACTTATCGGCGGGCATCGCTTCCGCGACGTCGAGGAGCTCGGTGGCGGCGCGCTGGAAGGTCGCCGCCAGCTCCTTGGCCTGGCTCGGTGGCGGCGTCTGGGCCGCGACCGGCGAGGGCACGGCGGCCGCGACGGCGGCGAAGAACACCAAGCATGCGTAGGTCAAAATTTTCATGGTTGCCTCCCGGCGAGATTCATCCCACAGCGTTCACTCCTAGTCAAGGCGACGGGTCCCTGCGCGCGTGCGGGGCCGTCATCGGCACAACCGGCGGTAGAGCGCTTCGTAGCGCGGCACGATGACCGCGGCGGAAAACCGCTCTCGCGCGCGCGCCTGCGCGGCGCGGCCGAGGGCGTGGCGTCGTGGCCCGTCGTGGATCAAAGCTTCCAGGGCCTTGGCGAGCGCGGCCACGTCGCCCGCCGGCACGAGCAGGCCGCTCTCGTTGTCCTCCACCACCTCCGGGATACCGCCCACGCGCGTGGAGACGCTCGGGCAGCCGAAGCACATGGCCTCGAGGATGCTGAGGCAGAAGCTCTCGGCGTCGGAGGTGTAGAGGCCGACGTCGGCGATTTGAAGATAGTCCTCGATGGCGTGGACCTTCTCGCGCACGATCACGCGGTCGGCGAGGCCGAGGCGCCGCACGTCGGCGGCGAACGGCGCGAACGCCTCTCCGGCGAGTACGAGGAGCTTGAAGGCTTCGCGCGGGCGCACACGCGAGGCGGTCTCCAGCAGGAGGTCGACGCGCTTGCCGTGGCGCAGGTTGGACGAGTGCACCACGACGACTTCGTCGCCGAGACCGAGCTCGCGGCGGACGGCCTCGGGCGAGCGGCTGGGTGGGCGCGGCGCGAAAAAGTTGTGGATGACCTCGATCGGGCCGCCGAAGTCGAGCACGCGCTCGGTCTCGCGCTTGAGCGAGTCGGACACGGCGGTGACCGCGTCCGAGGAGATCAGCGCGTGCTTGATGGCGGGCCCGTAACCGGCGTCGTGGCCGAGGAGCGTCGTGTCCGTGCCGTGCAGGGTCGTGACGACACGCGGCTGCTGGGCGGGCGGGAGCATCGCGCGCGCGAGGATGGCGGCGGTGGCGTGAGGCACGGCGTAGTGGACGTGGAGCACGTCGAGACGATGGTCGCGGCTCACCTCCGCCATGCGCACCGAGAGCGGCAGGGTGTAGTCGGGGAACCGGAACAGCTCGTACTCGTTGATCGAGACGGGATGGAAGTGCAGGCGCGGGGCGTCCGAGGGCAGGCGGAACGGACGCTCGTAAGCGATGAAGTGCACGTCGTGCCCGCGTGCCGCGAGGTCCTCGCCGAGCGCGGTCGCCAGCACGCCGCTGCCGCCGACCGACGGGTAGCAGGTGATGCCGACGCGCAGCGTGTCCGTGTCCGCAGCCATGTCAGCCCGACAACTCCGTGAACGCTTCATCCGATCGGTCGATGTCCTCCCGTCGCACGTACGCGATCTCCGGCGCGTCCTCCGGCCGGAGATACGCCTGCTCGCCGGCGCCCGTCACGTAGTGCGTGCAGTGGATCAGCGACTGCATCCAGGGGAGCCGCGTGTCCCGCGTCGGGCTGATCTGCTCCTTCCCGAAGGCGGAGGCCGGCGCCGGCAGCGTGACGAACGAATCGCCGCCCTCGTGCAGGTACAGCCCTCCGTCGCGCGCGCGCGCGCGCACGATCGCGCCCTCGTACGGCACGTCCACGAAGAAGTCGTCCACGTCGCAGGCGCGGCGCCGCGCCTCCGGATCGCTCGAGCGCACGACTTCCACCGCGTCGAGCAGGCCCATCCCCCGGTACATCTCGAGACAGAAGTCGGCCACCGTCTCCGCCGACGTCTTGCGGAAGAGGTCGATGACGGGGTGATCCAGGTAGTTCGTGAGCTGCCCCAGCGTCCGGGCATGCCAGCCCTCGGCGATGCGCTTGGCGTAGAGCGGGGAGAACTTGCGCTGGAGCGCGCTGACCACGGCGAAGTTCAGGGGCGCGGGCTGGCCCGTCGCGCGATGACGCAGGATCGTGCGTGTCTCGCGCGGGTCGTGGTCGCTGTCGTGGCAGAAGTACACGATACGGCCGCCGATCTCCGCCTGCAGGCGCCGCGCGGTCCGGATCTTGGCCACGAGGAACCGCCGCGGGAAGAAGCCGCAGGGCTGCTGGCCGAACGCGATGACCGGCTCCCTGCTCATCCGGCGGGGCCCCGGTCGGCGCGGGCGCGCGGCGGCAGGACGGCCTGCAGCGCCACGCTGAAGGCGATGCACGCGGCGCAGCCGATCAGGTTGTACCAGAGGTAGCCGATGTTGAACGAGAAGTACATCACGATCACGAGGGCCTGCGCGCCGACGGCCGCGAAGAACACCGCGCTGCCCCCG
>JBKPBU010000165.1:0-2892 GCA_046727015.1 Candidatus Methylomirabilota bacterium
AAAGACAACGTCATCTACGTGCACCTGACGCTCGTGCCCTTCATCCAGGCCGCCGGCGAGCTCAAGACCAAGGCGACGCAGCACTCGGTCAAGGAGCTGCGCGCGATCGGTATCCAGCCCGACGTGCTGCTGTGCCGGACCGACAAGGAACACCTGCTCACGCCCGGCATCAAGTCGAAGATCGCGCTCTTCTGCGACGTCGAGGAGGAGGCGGTGGTCGCGGCGCGCGACGTGGACACGATCTATGAGGTGCCGCTGGCTTTTCACGAGCAGGGGCTCGACGAGAGCATCTGCAGGCTTCTCGGCCTGCCGCAGCGGCCCGCCGACCTCTCGCGCTGGGAGGAGATCGTCCGCCGGGTCAAGGCGCCTCGGGGCCGGGTGCGGATCGGCATCGTCGGCAAATACATCGAGGTCAAGGACTCGTACAAGAGCCTGTACGAGGCGCTGGCCCACGGCGGAATCGCCCACGAGGTGGCGGTGGACGTGGCCTGGGTCGACGCGGAGCGCCTCGAGCGCGAGGGGCTGGCCGGCCACGTCGAGGGGCTCGACGGCATCCTGGTGCCGGGCGGATTCGGCGACCGGGGCATCGAGGGGAAGATCCAGGCGATCCGTCACGCCCGCGAGCACAGGGTGCCGTACTTCGGGATCTGCCTCGGCATGCAGTGCGCCGTGATCGAGTACGCGCGGCACGTGTGCGCGCTCGAGGGCGCCAACTCGACGGAGTTCGACCCCAAGGCGGCGCACAACGTCATCGACCTCCTGCCCGAGCAGCGCAACATCACGGACAAGGGCGGCACGATGAGGCTCGGCCTCTATCCGGTGGTCCTGGCCGAAGGCACCGCGGCCTCGAGGGCCTACGGGCAGGGGGCGATCCAGGAGCGCCACCGCCATCGCTACGAAGTCAACAACGACTACCTCAAGGCGCTCGAGGCGGGCGGGCTCCAGATTTCCGGGATCTGGGCGGAGAAACAGCTGGTCGAGATCATCGAGCTGCCCGGACATCCGTGGTTCGTCGCGGGGCAGTTCCACCCGGAGTTCCGCTCCAAGCCGTGGGCACCGCACCCCCTCTTCGCGGCCTTCATCCGCGCCGCCATGGACCACCAGGCCACGGCATGACGGCCGAGCCGCGTACCCGGCCGGTGCAGGTGGCCGGGGGCGTCGTCATCGGCGGGGGCGCCCCGCTCGCGCTCATCGGCGGCCCCTGCGCCATCGAGGACGAGCGCCATGCCCTGATGATGGCCGAGCGCCTCGGGCGCATCGCCGCTGATGCCCACGTGCCCTTCATCTACAAGTCCTCCTACGACAAAGCCAACCGCTCGTCGGTCCACTCCTACCGCGGCCCGGGGCTCAAGGAGGGCCTGCGGATACTCGGGCGCGTCAGGGAGGCGACGGGCCTGCCCGTGCTCTCGGACGTCCATGACGTCTCCGAGGTGGGGCCGGCCGCCGAGGTCCTCGACGTCCTCCAGGTGCCGGCTTTCCTCTGCCGCCAAACGGACCTGCTCCTCGCGTGCGGCAGCACGCGCAAGCCCGTGAACGTGAAGAAAGGGCAGTTTCTCGCACCGCGGGACATGGCCAATGTCGTGGAGAAGATCAGATCGACGGGCAACGAGGCCATCCTGCTCACCGAGCGGGGCGCCTCCTTCGGCTACAACAACCTCGTGGTCGACTTCCGCGGGCTGCCGATCATGCGCGGCTTCGGGTGTCCCGTGATCTTCGACGCCACGCACTCGGTCCAGCTCCCCGGCGGGGCGGGAGATCGCTCAGGAGGCGAGCGGCAGTACGTTCAGGCTCTGGCGCGGGCCGCGGTGGCGATAGGCGTGGATGCCCTCTTCATGGAGATCCACGAGGACCCCGACCGGACGATGCCGGACGGGCGCCCGCTCTCGGACGGGCCAAACATGCTGAAGCTCGACGACCTGCCGCGGTTGCTCGACGAGATCCGCGCCATCGTGTCCGGCCTCGCCAGCCTATCGGGCCTCCGGGACCCGGCGCGATGACGGATCGCAAGCGGCTCCTCGCCATGGCCGATCGTGTGCTGCGCCTGGAGGCCGAGAGCATTGCCCTGCTCCGGGAGCGGCTCGATGACCGGTTTGTCCGCGCGGTCGAGCTCATGCACAGTTGCCGTGGCCGGGTGATCGTAACGGGCATGGGCAAGTCCGGCCTGATCGGCAGAAAAATCGCCGCCACGCTGGCCAGCACGGGGACACCCGCGTATTTCCTTCATCCGGCCGAAGGTGTCCACGGCGACATCGGCATGGTGGCCAAGGACGACCTGGTCCTCGGGCTGTCCAACTCCGGTGAAACCGACGAGGTCCTCGCCGTGCTGCCGGCGATCAAGCGACTAGGGGTCCCGCTCATCCTCCTCACGGGAAGCCCCGGCTCGACGCTGGCGCGGCAAGCCGACGTGGTGCTGGATGTCGGCGTCCTGGAGGAGGCGTGCCCCATGAATCTCGCGCCCACTTCGAGCACGACGGCGGCGCTCGCCATGGGTGACGCGCTGGCCATGGCCCTTCTGGATCTGCGGGGCCTCGGCCCCGAGGACTACGCGGCGCTTCACCCGCGAGGGGCGCTCGGCTGGCAGTCGCTCTTCCGGGTACGCGACCTCATGCACGTGGGCGCCGCCCTGCCGGTGGTCCGCGAGACGGCGACCATGAAGGAAGCGATCGAGGAGATGGGAGCCAAGCGGCTCGGCATGACGACCGTGGTGGACGGGGCTGGCCGCCTGGTGGGCATCATCACGGACGGTGACCTGAGACGGCAGCAGCTTGCGCACGGGACGCTGCTCGACCGGCGCGCGGGCGATTGCATGACGGCCAACCCCAAGCGGATAGGCGCCGACGAGCTCGCCGCGCGGGCGCTGGCGCTCATGGAAGGCGTCATCACGAGCCTGGT
>JBKPBU010000166.1:0-1902 GCA_046727015.1 Candidatus Methylomirabilota bacterium
GCGCTCGGCGTCCCGTATGGCGAGAGCCAGGAGCGGTTCTTCGAGGCGCTCGAGATCATGCTCGAGGCCTGGAAGGGCGAGCGCTTCAGCTACGAGGGAAAGTTCTTTCGCTTCACCGACGCCGCGGTGGCCCCGCGCCCGTACCGGCTGCCGCATCCGCCTCTCCGGATGGCGTCCACGACCGCCGAGACATTTCCCCGCGTGGCCCGGATGGGGCTGCCGATCTTCGTGGGCCTGCGCGGCATGAGCATCCCCGAGCTGACGGAGCACCTGCGCATCTACCGCGAGGCGTGGCGTGAGGCGGGGCACCCCGGCGACGGCGATGCGTGCCTGCGCATCCCCGTGTACGCCGCGCCGACCGAGCAAGCGGCGATGGACGAGCCGCGGGAGACCATCACGTACTACTTCCAGCGCCAGGCAGACCTCACCCGGGCGCCGATCGGGCGGGCGGGAACCGGACCGGTTGAAAGACGAGTGACGCAGGCCGAGCGACTCGCCAGCCTCTCCTACGACGAGATCCTGACCACGAAGGTAGCGTTCGGCACCGGCCCCAGCCTCGTCGATCGCCTCAGTCAGTTAAAGGAAGAGCTCGGCGTGACCGGAATCGCGGCCGAGCTGAATCCCGGCGGCCTGCTGTCGCCGGAGCAGGAGATGCGAAGCCTCAGGATCCTCACTCACGAGGTCATGCCCTCGTTCAAGTGAGCGGCGCCGGCCTCAGTAGCCTTTCAGGAAGGTCAGGACGTGGGCAGTGTACTCCTCGGGTTTCTCGAAGGGCGGCCAGTGGCCGCAGTTGTTCAGGAGCACCACGCGCGAGTCGGTGACGTGGTTGAGGATGGCGATGCTCACCTCGAAGGCGACCATGCGGTCGTAGCGCCCGTGAATCAAGAGCACGGGCGCCCGGATCGCCGCCAGCTCCGGCGTGTAGTCGTGCGGCACGCTCACCGACTGCTTGCGCGCCTCGTCGAACGCGGGTGACCAGGTGTGGGCCCGGTGGATGTAGTCCACCAGCTCGTCGGTGACCAGCGCCTCGTCGTCGATGTGCACGCGGAGGTACCGGCGGATGTTCTCGCGCGTGGGATCGGCGAGGGCTTCGCGCGTGGCCCGGCTGCCCTCCGAGGGCCGATTGGCCATGAGGTAGCGGTCGCCGCCGGTGCCGATGTGCGATCCGCCCATCACGAACTTGCCGACGCGGTCCGGGTAGGTCATGGCCGCGACCATGGACGATTGCCCGCCCTGCGAGTTGCCGACGAAGTGCGCCCGCGGGATGCCGAGGGCGTCCAGGAGGGCGACGGCGGTCCGCGCCTGCACGGCGTGGACACCCTCCTTGTAGACGATCGGCCCGGTCTTGCTGAAGTTGGGCAGGTCCATGAGGATGCACCGGAAGTGCCGGGAGAGCGCGTCCACGACCTTGTGGAACGTGACCCACGCGGTGGTGCCGGGGCCGTAGGAGTGCAGAAAGAGGACCGGCTCACCGGTGCCGATGTCGTGGTAGTGCACGGTCATCCCGCCGGCCTGGACGGTTTTGCTCGTCTCCGACTCCGTGAGTCCGCTCGTCGTGATGAACGGCATCTATCTCTCCTTGTCGGGCAGGGCGGCCCCACGCGCGGGAGACGGCGGCTCGGCGAGACCGAGGTAGGCGGCCCGGATGCGCGGGTCGGCCGCCAGCGCGCGGGCGGCGCCGCTGACCACCACGCGTCCCGTTTCGAGAACATAAGCGCGCGAGGCCAGGGCGAGCGCGCGGTGGGCGTTCTGCTCCACGAGCAGCACGGTCACGCCCTCGGCGTTGATGCGCCCGATGACGCCGAAGATCTCCCGGGTGAGAAGCGGGGCGAGGCCGAGCGACGGCTCGTCGAGGAGCAGCAGGCGCGGCCGGATCATGAGCGCGCGCGCGATCGCCAGCAT
>JBKPBU010000167.1:0-2051 GCA_046727015.1 Candidatus Methylomirabilota bacterium
CATCGAGATGCTGCTGGACCTCGGGCGCCCCGTCACGCTCCACACCGTGCCGCTCAATGTCCACCAGCTCCTCGAGCGCGTGGCCCTCCTGCTCGAGGAGGAGGCGACCTCGCTCGGCGTCCAGTTCGTGCGGCGCTACGATCCCAGCCTGCCACCCATCATGGCCGACGAGGACCGCATCGTGCAGGTCTTCCACAACCTCGTGCGCAATGCCATCGAGGCCATGCCCGGTGGCGGACGTCTCACGCTCGTCACGCGCCTGTCCATGAACCCGCTCTTCGCCAAGGTGGACCTGGGCCAGGGGCAGAAGAGCCTTGCCGAGATCCAGATCGCCGACGAGGGGCAGGGCATGCCCGAAGCCACGCGCGACAAGGTCTTCACGCCCTTCTTCACCACCAAGGACCGGGGCTTGGGCCTCGGGCTGGCCCTCTGCCACCGCATCATCGAAGAGCACAAGGGCGCCATACAGGTCACGAGCGAGCCCGGGCGCGGCACGGCCGTGTCCTGCTTCTTGCCCATCGCGAAATGACGTTGGGGCGGGGGCCCCGCCGTCCTAGGCGAGCGAACCCAGAGAGGCCCACGGTAGAATGGCAACCATGGCTGAAGGACGCATCCTCATCGCCGACGACGAAGACGGTCTCCGCTGGGTGCTCGAGAAGGGCTTCCGCGGAGCCGGCTATCAGGTCACCGCAGTCAAGGACGGCACAGCCGCCCTCCGCGAGGCAGAGGCGCAGCCCTTTGACCTCATCCTGCTGGACATCCGCATGCCGGGCATGGACGGCCTGACCCTGCTCAGTCACGTGCGCGGCAAGCGCCCTGATGCCCACGTGGTGATCATGACCGCCCATGGCACCGTCGAGACCGCCATACAGGCCATGCAGAAGGGCGCCTACGACTATCTCGCCAAGCCCTTCGACCTCGACGAGGCCCTGCTCCTGGCCGAGCGGGCGCTCCTGGCCCAGCGGCTGTCGCAGGAGGTGACGTCCCTCAAGACCGGGCTCAAGGAGGTCTGGGAGTTCGGGGCGCTCGTCGGCCGGCACCCGACCATGCAGGAGGTCTACAAGACGATCGGCCGCGTCGCGGCGAGCGATGTTTCCGTGCTCCTACGCGGCGAGTCCGGGACGGGCAAGGAAGTCGTGGCGCGGGCGCTGCACCATTACAGCCGGCGCGCCGGCCGGCCCTTCGTCGGTATCTCGGCCGCGGCCATCCCGGCCACCCTGCTCGAATCCGAGCTCTTCGGCCACGAGAAGGGCGCCTTCACCGACGCCAAGGAGCGGCGGCTCGGCAAGCTCGAGCTGGCGCACGGCGGCACCGTCTTCTTCGACGAGATCGGCGACATGCCGCCCGAGCTGCAGGTGAAGCTCTTGCGGGCGCTGCAGGAGCGCGCGTTCGAGCGCGTGGGCGGCCAGGAGCTCATTCGCATGGACGTGCGCGTGCTCGCGGCCACTCACTGCGATCTCGAGGCCATGATGAAGGGCGGTGGCTTCCGGGAAGATCTCTTCTACCGGCTCAACGTCGTCAGCCTCTCCCTGCCCGCGCTGCGCGAGCGGCGGGGAGACGTCCCGCTCCTCGCCGAGCACTTCCTGTCCAAGTACCTCGAGACGCTCGGCGAGCGCGTGATCGCGCCCGAGGCGATGGACCGGCTGGCGGGCTACGAGTGGCCCGGCAACGTCCGCGAGCTCGAGAACGTCATCCAGCGCGCCATGGTCATGGCCTCGGGCGGGGTCATTCTGCCCGAGCACCTGCCCATCGGTCCCGTGTCCGCCGCGGCGGGAGTAGCCGCTGATTCATCACTTGAGGAGATCATCGAGAAGAAGATGGCCGAGTGCGTGCGCGGCCTGCGCGGCCAGGCCGCCGCCAACCTCCACGGCCTCATGGTCGGGCTCGTCGAGAAACCGCTCCTGCGCGCCGTCATGCGCGAGACCAAGGGCAACCAGGTCCGCGCGGCCCAGCTGCTCGGCATCAACCGCAATACGCTCCGCAAGAAGCTCAAAGAGCACGGAATAGATCCTGACGCGGCGTAACCAGGTCGCCGATAAGGGCCCATCTGC
>JBKPBU010000168.1:0-7062 GCA_046727015.1 Candidatus Methylomirabilota bacterium
ATCCAAGGAGAGACGGGCACGGGCAAGGGCTTGGTCGCCCGCACCATTCACCGCGCCGGTCCGCGGGCGGACGGGCCCTTCGTGGACGTCAACTGCGCCGCGATCCCGGAGACCTTGATCGAGGCCGAGCTCTTCGGCTTCGAGCGCGGCGCCTTCACCGACGCGCGCCGGGCAAAAGCCGGCCTCTTCCAGGCTGCCCATCGCGGGACAATCTTTCTTGATGAGATCGGGCTCCTGCCGGAGCCTCTCCAGGCCAAGCTCCTCAAGGTCCTCGAGGAGCAAGCCGTGCGTCGGCTTGGGGCCACGACCGCAGAGCCTGTGGATACCTGGATCATCAGCGCGACCAACGCCGACCTTCAGGCCGCGGTGCGGCAGCGCGCCTTCCGCGAGGACCTTTACCACCGGCTGGCCGTGTTGACGCTCCGGCTACCGCCGCTGCGGGAGCGCGACACCGATGTCCTTCTCCTTGCGCGGCGCTTTCTCGGGCGCACCTGCGCCGACTATGGCCTGCCTCCCAAGCGCTTCGCGCCGGATGCCGAAGCACGCCTGCAGGCATATCCGTGGCCGGGCAATATCCGCGAGCTCAGCAATGTCATCGAGCGCGTGGCGCTGCTGGCCGAGGGAGACCTCGTCACCGCCGACACGCTCGAGCTCCGGACCCTGCCCATGGCCGAGCCGACCGCGGTGGCCCCGGCCGCGGCCGCCGTCTCCCTCGACGACGCCATGCGCGAACACCTCCTCACCACGCTGACCCAGACCGGCTGGAACATCTCGCGCACGGCGGCGCTCCTCGGCATTTCGCGCAACACGCTCCGCGCCCGCATCGACAAGTTCGGGCTGCGGGCCGGAAGCCAGGCCGAGGCGCCACCGAACCGTAGCCGACGCGCCCAGCGCGCGGCGCCGGCGGCGCCCGCCCAGCCGTCCGGGCCCGTGGCCCCGTCACCGGTGTCCTCGGCGTCGCCGATTCGCTGGGAGCAGCGTCCGGTGGCCTTTCTCCGCGTGACATTGGTGACGGCTGCCGGGGGTACAGCGGAGGGGGTCACGGCGGACGGCCTCGCGCTGCCGTTGGAAACCAATCGCGCGCTCGACACGCTCATCCAGAAGACAGAGGCCTTCGGCGGACAGCTGGTCGAGATCGTGGCGGCAGGAATCACGGCGGCTTTCGGTTTGGAGCCGGTGGAGGACGCGCCGCGGCGGGCGGCGCATGCAGCGATGGCGATGCACAAGGCCGCGCTTCGCGACGAGAGCGTTCAGGCCGCACGCCCCACCCTCAAGGCCGCCATTCACGTCGAGCGCGTTCCCTTCGCGCGTATCGGCCCCGTGGCCGACATCGACGGCGACGCAAAGCGGCACGTATGGTCGGTGCTCGACGGCCTCATCGCAGCCGCGGGACCCGACGCGACCGTCGTGAGCCAGCCCACCATGTCGCTGCTGGCGCGGCGGTTCGGCGTCGTGCAAACAGGCGCAGGCTCGGAAGCGTCGGTGGGCGCCTACAAGTTGACGGAGTACCGTCAGACCTCCTTTGACCTCGGCGGCCGCATCGGGCGCTTCGTCGGCCGCGACAATGAGCTCGACCTGCTCGCGAGCCGCCTGAAAGCCGCCCGCCAGGGACAGGGGCAGCTCGTGTCGCTCATCGGCGAGGCCGGTATCGGGAAGTCTCGTCTCCTGTTCGAGTTTCGTCAAAGCCTCGCGGGGCAGCCGGCCACATATCTCGAAGGCCACTGCTTCTCGTACGGGAGCGGTATTCCCTATCTGCCCATCCTCGAGGTCCTCCGGGCGATCTGCGGTCTTCTCGAATACGACACCCCGGAGGCCGTCACCAGCAAGATCCATGTCGCCCTGAGTGGTGTCGGAATCGATCCATCACGGGGGGCGCCGTTTCTCCTGCACCTGCTCGGGATCAAGGGCGCCGCCCAAGCCCTCACCACGCTGAGTCCCGAAACCATCAAGGTCCGGACCTTCGAGACCCTTCACTCGCTCTTTCTGGCCGGCAACCGACTCGAACCGCTCATCCTGGCCATCGAAGATCTGCAGTGGATCGACCAGGCATCCGAAGAGTATCTCGGATCCCTCGCCGACCGGGTGGTGGGGGGGCGCATCGTGCTGACGGCGACGTACCGCCCGGGATATCGGCCGCCGTGGATCAACAAGTCCTCGGCGACCCAGATAGCCATACAGCCACTGGCGCCCCCGGAGAGCCTCACGGTGGTGCGGGTCGCCTTCGGGAACGAGGAAGTCGCCGACCCCCTCGCCAGACTCATTCTGGCGAAAGCAGAAGGCAATCCGTTCTTCCTGGAAGAGCTCGCCCGCGCGGCTCGAGACCATGGCGCGGCATCCGCGACCCTCACCGCGCCGGATACGGTGCAGGAGGTGCTCCTGGCCCGCATCGATCGGCTTCCGCCCGCCGACAGAAGTCTTCTGCAGGCCGCGGCGGTCATCGGCAAGGATTTCTCCTTCGAGATCCTGCGGACGCTTGCCGGCGACCACGACGACGTCATCCGGGAGGGCCTCAGACACCTTCAAGGCGCGGAGTTCGTCCATGAAACCGGCGCCGCGCCCCAAGCGGAGTACACGTTCAAGCACGCCCTCACTCACGAGGTGGCGTACGCGCACCTGACCGGCAAGCAGCGGCGCGAGCTGCACGCGAAGATTTTCGCTGGCATCGAGGCCCTCTACCCGGGCCGACTCGCCGAGCACATCGAACGCCTCGCGCACCACGCGTTCCATGGCGAGGTCTGGGACAAAGCGGCCGCGTACCTGCGCCAGGCCGGCAACAACGCCGCCGCGCGCTCCGCGAACCGGGAGGCCGTGGCGCGGTTTGAGCAGGCACTGGTCGCCCTCGCGCGCCTGCCCTCCTCGCGTGAGACCACGGAGCAGGCCATCGACCTCCGGTTCGAGCTACGCAATCCCCTCCACCTCCTGGCGGAGTTCGGCCGGCTCTTCGACCACCTCCGAGAAGCCCAGGCGCTGTCCGAGGCCATCGACGATCAGTGGCGTCTGGGATGGGTGTTTTCCTATCTCACCCAAATGCTTCGTTTGACGGGCGCCGCGGACCGGGCCATAGAAACGGGCCAGCGCGCGGTGGCCATTGCCGATGCCCGGAACGATTTCACCCTGCAGGTCGCAACGGAATTCCACCTGGGCTCGGCATACGAGGATCTGGGGGACTATCGGCGGGCGAGCGTCATCCTCCGCAGGGTGGTGGAGCGTCTGCAGGGAGACCGGGTCTACGAACGCTTCGGACTGTCCGCCCTCCCTTCCGTGGTGGCCCGCGCTCATCTCATGTGCTGCCTGGCCGAGCTCGGTGAGTTCACCGAAGCGAGGGACCGTGGCACGGAAGCGATCCGCATCGCCGAGGAGGTATACGATCCCCACGGCCTCGTCAACGCGGAGTTTGGCGCGGCCACGATCCGCATCCTCCGGGGCGAGTTCACGGGGGCGCTACCCGGGCTCGAGCGCGGCCTCGGGCTCTGCCAGTCGTCGAATCTCCTGCTGATGTTCCCTCGGGTCGCGGCTGCTCTCGGCTTTGTCTATGCCCGGTCGGGGCGCCTCCCCGAAGCCGTCCCATTGCTGGAGCGCGCGGTGGAGCAGGCCACCTCGCTGAGACTGACGAACATGCATGCGACCTTCCTGACCTGGCTGGCGGAGACCTGCCTGATGTCGGGGCGGATGGAGGAGGCCGTCCGGCTGACCGAGCGCGCCCTCGAGCGCTCGCGAGAGCAGAAGGAACAGGGGCACGAGGCGCACGCGCTCCGTCTCCTCGGCGAGCTGGAGGCGCGGCGCGAGCCTCCGGATCTCGCGAAGAGCAGAGACTGCTATCTGCAGGCTCTCGCGCTGGCCGGAGAGCTCGGCATGCGGCCCCTGGTCGCCCGGTGTTATCTGTCCCTGGGCACACTCGACCGCCAGGCTGGAGCGCGCGCGAGCGGGGCGCAGCACGTCGATCGTGCCGTTACCATGTTCCACGAGATGGACATGCGCTTCTGGCTCGATGAAGCCCTGAAGGAGCGGCGAGAGCTAGGCTGAACGCCCTTCCTCCGGCCTCGTGGGCCCCCGCACCTGGATGTCGATTCCGTAGCGCTTCGCGAGGCGCCGCGCCTCCATCTGCAGCGCCTCGGCCGCGTGGCGATCCATCATGCCGCTGATCTCCAGGCGAGGGGTTCGCTCGCCCGAGGACCTCGCCATCTACCTCCCCTTGCGTCTCGCTGCCTTCCGCATCGCCTTCTTCCTTCTGTCGATGGCGTTCTGCTTCAAGTGGATCTCCTTCGATACGATGCGCGCCCCGTGCTTCTTGGCCAGCGCTCTCATCGCCTTCAGGTACCGATAGTAGGCCGCCATCTTGCGCTTCGCATCGGCCTTGAGCTGGCTGCCACTGAGCACGATCACGAGTTTGTGCAGCTCATTCGGAAGCGGTGGGGCGCTCGCCATCTCGTCTCCTCCTCTGGTGTGGTGGAATTCGCCGACACACCGCGCGCGATGCTATGCGCGCGCCTCCTCGATCCCGTCGAAGAAGTCGTCGGCATGAAACACTGCTGGAGGCATGTCGACGTCCCGAAGCACGTAGTGGTCCTCGTCGACGTCATACTCTTCCCGGAGGCCCACCGGCTCTCCCAGAGCCAGCCGGACATAGGTGATGGCCATGTTGTGCTTTCCCGTCTGGTCATAGACGGCCGTCGCGGAGGAAAAGCGGCCGACGTTCACATCCGTGATGCAAGGAACAGCGTCCGAGTTCTCCTTCAAATCGATGCTGAAGACTCCTGAGGCCCTGGGATCCAGCGCGCGCACGGCGCGGGCGCAGATGTCGACCACGCGAGGCTCGCGGACGGTCTTGGCCAGGGTCGCGACCGAGGATACCTGGCCGGGATTTCCCCCCATGCCGAGATAGGACAAGCGCTCGTAGGTCTTGATCAGGATGAGCGTCCCATCCTTCCAGAGGCTCTGGCAGCCGAAATCCCGGCCGGGAAGGTATTCGGAGAGCGTGAAGGCGTTGGCCGGGACGCGCCTCATTGCCTGCCAGTGACGGATCCAGCCCCTGGCCTGCCCGGGCTTCGTGACAGGAATCGCCCCCATCGACCCGCTGCCCATCCGCATCCGGCACCACACTCGGGAGCGGGCCGGAAGCCGGCGAAAGAGACCGCCGAGGCGCGCGAGGTCCGCAACCGCATAGGTGAGCGGAGCCGGAATGCCGCGCTTCCGGAGCAGAATGCTCAGCTCGTACTTGTCCTGGCACACCTCGATCGTCGCGTGGCGCGGGATGAACAGCGGGCATGGAATCTTCGCGCGAAGGCGCGACAGCGCGCGGACGTCCCCGTCGCTCGTGGGAATCAGCAGATCGGCGCGCTCCGTTTCTACGATCCGCCGCAGGGCGCCCCGGTACGCGGCGTGACTCGAAACCGGAACGAGGTGGCGCCGATCCGCGTCCGATCGTCTCAGGACGAACCGATCTGAGTGAAACGCGGCGATCCGTAACGACGGGTCACCCGCCCGAAGGCTTCGGACCAGGTTGTTGCACGCGGGAGTCCCGGCCCCTGAAATCAGCAGTCGTGCCGACATGCTCTCCTCTGCTCCAGGCTGATTCGCGCGCTCAGTAGGCACCGGGCTATCGTCGAATGTAAAGGGCAAACTTCCTCGCGCGCTGCTGTCCCTACTCTTTCCAACCGTGTGCCCATACCCGCCAGCTGCGTGCTTATAGCCGCCAGTTGTGTGCTTATATCCGATCGAAGCGCAGGTGGTGGACTCGCTCGGCCGAAAGTATGACCCGGTCGATCTCGCCAGCAGCGTCGCGGCCGAAGATATAGGTCGCCTTGTTGTCATCGGTGAAGGCGTCCTCGTAGGCGGGCGAGAGCGGGCGCACCGGACCTCTGTGCTGGGTCACGACGAGCCCCTTCCGGCGACCCACGCCCACGCCGAGCGCCGTGCCGAGCTCTCGTGACCTGTAGGTCCCCGTGTACGGCTCGAGCGATCGGGGACCGTGGGCCGCAAGAGCGCGCTCGAAGACATCGTCGACGCCGAACTCACCGCGGACCGTCAACGTGTCGCGATCGAAAGTCACCTCCGTCACCTCATCCGATGCGAGGAACCTCCTGCGCCCTAGCGGAACGAGCGGGACGCGGGACGCAGGAACGGAGCCCGTGGGGGAACGACCGTAGCTGAGAACAAGCCCGGCCTTGGTCACGTCGATCCACAGTGCCCAGCCCGTGCGCCGGTGACGGTACACGCCCTGCTTCTTCGACCGCTCGGCGCGCGGCAGCGTGCGGCGCCTCGCAGGTTTTACGGGGAAGCGCCCTCTGAGGCAGAGCTCGGCGACGTGCCGCGCCGTCAGCGACGGCTGCAGCTTGTAGAGGTTGCCGAGTATCGCCACGGCGCACCCGCGCTTCGGGTACACCACCAGATGCGACACGTAGCCGAGGTCCCACCCGCTGTGCCTCACCACCTCGAGCCCGCGATGCCGGGCAAGCCCCACGCCCGCGCCGTAGCCCAGCCGCCGGCGGTCGTTCAAGGTCCCAGGGCGCAGGAGCTCGGCGACGAGAGCGGCGAAGGACCTCTTAGGCGCGAGCAGGGTCCCTGCCCACACCAGGAGATCCCCGACTGTGGTGTGCAGGCTCGTCGGGCCGACCAGGTCGAAGTTCGGCACCCAGAGCCCGAACCTGCCCGGACCGGCGTCGGTATAGCCATATGCGCGTCCCGGCAGCAGCTGACGGTGGTCGTCGCGGAAGTGCGTCGCCGTCATGCCGAGCGGCTCGAAGATGCGTTTCCCCGTGAACCGCCGCAGCGAGTACCCGCTCACCCGCTTCACCACGTCGGCGAGGAGCGTGTAGCCGGTGTTGCAGTAGCTGAAAGCCTCGCCGGGCTCGAAGTTCAGCTCCTCCTGGCTCCGCACGATCTCGAGGACGTCGCCCTCGGTCCTCTCGTCCATGTCGCGCCACCCCGACAGGCGCAAGAGCGGCCACTGGTCGCGGAGCCCGCTCGTGTGGTGGAGGAGGTGCCGGAGCGTGATGCGCGCGGCGAATGCGGGCATGCCGGGCACGTGATCGCTGACGCGATCCTCGAGTGACAGCTTGCGGT
>JBKPBU010000169.1:0-2769 GCA_046727015.1 Candidatus Methylomirabilota bacterium
CAGCTCCGCCGGTTGGGATCGTCCGGGTCGAGCACCATTGACTTGGAGCGGCGGATGGCGAGCACGCTCGCCCTCACGTCGGCGAGCGAAGGGCTGGCGACGCCACGGCGCTCGAGATCACGCTCGAGGTCGGGATAGCGCAGCGACGGCGCCCCGCCGGGGATCAGCCGGTAGGTCACGCTCAGCACGATGAAGCGGTCGGGCTCGCCGCTCTTGAAGCGGCTCGTGCGGTAGCCGAAGCCGCACCCCTCGCGGGCGAGCGTCACCGTCTCGCCCGAGCGGCGGTCGAGGGCGCGCACCGCCGTGACCGTCTGGGCGACCTCCTGACCGTAGGCGCCCACGTTCTGGATGGGCGTCGCGCCGGTGAGCCCCGGGATGCCGCTCAGGCACTCGAGCCCCGCCCATCCGCGATCGACTGCGTGCGCGACCAGGGCATCCCACGGCTCGCCCGCCGCCGCCGTCACCTCGACCCCGCCCTCCACTTCGCGCGAGGACACTCCGCGCAGCGCGACCTTCACCACGAGGGCGTCCACTCCCGCATCGGAGACGACGATGTTCGAGCCGCCGCCGAGCACGTGAAGGGCAAGCCCGCGTTGCTGCGCCCATCGAAGGGCCGCGAGCACCGCCGCCTCGTCCGCCGCCTCGACGAAAAAGCGCGCAGGGCCGCCCACGCCGAGGGTGCAGCGAGGAGCCAGCGGCACGCTCTCGAGCGGCTGGATCTTTGCCGGGGCCTGCGGCGCGCCGGGCGCGCTCACTGAACCCGGAGGCGGGGATCGAGAAGATCGCGGAGACCGTCGCCGAGGAGGTTCAGGCTGAGACCCGCGAGCGTGAGCGCCACGCCCGGGAAGAGGCTGACCCAGAAGGCCTCGCGGATCACGTTCTTGCCGCCCGCGATCACGTTGCCCCAGGACGGCACGTAGGGCGGCACGCCCACGCCGAGGAAGCCCAGGATCGCTTCGGCGAGGATGGCATAGGCGAAGATGAAACTGCCCTGGACGAGGAGCGGGCCCACGCAGTTGGGCAGGATGTGGCGGAGCGCGATGGCCGCGTCCTCGCGGCCGAGCGCGCGCGCGGCCTGGACGTAGTCGAGCTCGCGGATCGAGAGCACCGTGCTCCGGATCAGCATCGCGGTGCGCGGCATGTAGACGACCGAGAGCGCGAAGATCACGTTCCACACGCCGGGCCCTCGCACGGCCATGAGCGCGATGGCGAGCAGGATGGCGGGGAAGGCCATGAGCCCGTCCATGACCCGCATCACGACGATGTCGAGGCGCCGCGAGAATCCGGCGATCAGGCCCACGATGATGCCGCCGACGGAGGTCAGCAACATGGTGGTCACGCCGACCAGCAGCGAGATGCGGCTGCCGTGGAGGACGAGGCTCCAGACATCGCGCCCGAACTCGTCGGTGCCGAGGAAGTGCTGGGCGCTCGGCGCTTGAAGGCGCGCCGCCGGCTCGAGCCGCGTCGGGTTGTGCGTGGAGAGCACCCCGGCGAGCAGCGCCGCCAGCACGAAGAGGAGGAGGATCAGCGCCCCCGCCACCACGCTGCGGTTGGCGAGCGTCCGCCGGAGCCAGCGCGGCCGCGTGGATGGCGCGCCCGCCGTCGTGAGCGGCTCGAGGACCCCGACGGCTACTTCATTCATAGCGGATCCGCGGATCGATGACCGCGTAGAGGAGATCGACTCCGAGGTTGATGAGCACGTAGGCCGTGGCGGTGACAAGGACGACCCCCTGCACCACCGGGTAGTCGCGCCGCAGAATCGCCGAGATGATGAGACGGCCCAGCCCTGGGATATTGAAGACGATCTCGGTGACCACGGCGCCGCCGATCAGGACGGCCGTCGTGATACCGATGACCGTCACCACGGGCACGAGCGCGTTGCGGAAGGCATGGATCCACGTGACGACGCCGTGCGAGAGCCCCTTGGCCCGCGCGGTGCGGATGTAGTCCTGCTGGAGCACCTCGAGCATGCACGAGCGCGCTATGCGGGCGATCAGCGCCGACTGGTTGAAGCCGAGCGAGAAGGCGGGCAGGACCATGTAGCGCATCGCGCCCACGGGGTCCGAGAACACCGACACGTAACCCGCGGCCGGCAGCCAGCCCAGGCGCACGGCGAAGAAGTAGATGAAGTTGAGGCTCAACCAGAAGCCGGGGATGCAGACGCCAAGCAGCGAGATCAGCATGAGCCCGCGGTCCCAGGCGGAGCCCCGGTAGGCTGCCGCGATCGTGCCGGACGGCACGCCGATGGCGACCGCGACCAGCAGCGCGGCGAGCATCAGCACGAGCGTGGGCTCGGCCCGCTCCCAGAGCGCCTGGCTCACGGGGCGGTCGAGGAAGTAGGACTGGCCGAGATCGCCGCGGAGGATGCGCGCGTAGAAGCCGATGAGCTGCTCGTAGATGGGCCGGTCGAGGCCGAGGCCCTTTCGCGTCGCCTCGATCTGCGAGGGCGTGGCGTCGGGGCCCAGCATCACGCTGACCGGGTCACCCGGGATCAGGTGGATGAGCAGGAAGACGACGGTGACGACGACGGCCAGCACGGGCAGGACCGCGGCCAGCCGTCGCAGGAGATAGGGCCCCACGCATCACGTCTCCGGATTACTTCTCGATCCAGACGTTGTAGAAGCGGATACGCTCCGTCTTGTCGTTGAAGCCCTTGACCGTGTTGCGCATCGCCCGCAGCCCGAAGAGGTCACCGTAGCGGATGACCGGCACCTTCTCGTAGAACTGGCGGGTCTGCTGCTCCCAGAGGGCGAAGCGCTTCTTCGGATC
>JBKPBU010000170.1:0-3575 GCA_046727015.1 Candidatus Methylomirabilota bacterium
AAGAACAGATACAGCACGTCGAGCACGCTCTCGAGCCGCGCTCCGAGCTCGCCCGGGAGCGGGATCTCGATCGCGATCTCCTGCTCGCGGATCTGCCGCTTGGCGCGGACCAGGCGCTGGGCGATGGCATCCGGCTCGGCAAGGAAGGCCGCCGCGATCTCGCCCACGCCGAAGCCGCCGACGGTCTTGAGCGTCAGCGCGACGCGGCCCGCGTATGGCAGTGAGGGGTGGCAGCACATGAACATCATCGCGAGCTCATCGTCACCCAGCGCTTGCTCACGCACGTCGGCCTCCGGGGTCTCGCGTTCGAGAATGTCCAGCTTGCCGCGGAGCGCGACATCACGTCGGATCAGGTCCAGGGCGCGATGGCGGGCGACCTGGAAGAGCCAGGCGCGCGGCTCCGCGGGCACGCCGGCGAAGGGCCAAGCCTGGAGCGCGCGCACCAGCGCGTCCTGCACGGCCTCCTCCGCGAGGTCGAGCCGCGCCGAGCCGAGCCAGCGCGCGAGCCGCGACACCATCTGTCCCGCGCTGTGGCGGAAGAGGTGCTCGACCAGCGCGTCGACGTCGGACGGCGCGGCCACGTTCACGCGCGACGCTACATGTCCCAGATCTGGCGGACCTCGAGGCTGCCGGCCTCCAGATGCGGGTGGTCCTTGAGAAAGGCCAGCACCTCGTCATAGCTCGCGGCCTCGAGCAGCCAGAAGCCGCCGACCACTTCCTTCGACTCGGCGAAGGGGCCGTCGGTGACGGTCATCTTGCCCGCGGCTCCGCGCACCACGCGTCCATCAGCCTTGAGCCGCTCGGCGTGAAGCATGCGCCCGGCGTCGCGAAGACCCGCCGTCCACGCCATGTACTTCTGGAGCACCTGCTGCATCTCCTGCGGGCTCCGGTTCGCGTACGCCTGGCCCGTGCCCCGCGCGACCACCAAAAACTTCGCCATGATGAGCCTCCTCGTTCTGTTCGCGGGGCCCCCGCCCCGCTCATGTCATCCATAGACTGGACGAACGGCGCTCCGGAGAATCGACACCCCGATCGCTGAGGAGGTGTGCCTGCCGGCCGGGCGTTACTCCGGCGGCTATCCGGGGCGATGGCGCGGGGACCGCATCTCCGCCTTGTGGCGCTGGCCGCATCGCCGCAGCTTCACCCGTCGCGCCAATGCGGACGCGGCAGGCACATCCCTATTTTGCCACTACCGCCGAGCCGCGAGGAAGTCGCGCGCGTCCTTGCTCGAGAGGAGGCCGCGGTCGGCGCGGTTCCTCACGCTGGCGGCGTAGACATCCGCTCGGGCGTGGGTGATTCCCAGCGGGTCGAATCCGTTGGCCGGGTTGAACGCCATCTGGTTGATCTTCCGCTCATCGTCCTCCGATGGGATCGACGAGATCTCGAGCTCCCCGATCACGGCGGACTCGCTGCCCCACGCCTTCGAGGCATCGTTCACCGGGGTGCTGCCTTCGTCGACGAAGAGCTGCACGCACAGCGGCCACTTGACCGGGCCTTTCGCCAAGCGGGACGCGAGCTCGTGACGAAGATAGTCAGGATCGTCCCGCTCGGACTCCGCCGCCGGCGGCGTGTCTTTGTGGGGGAGGAGCGAATACTTGAAGGCAGCGCCCCCTAGATTGACTACCGAGCCCCAGTAGCTCTCCAGCGACAGGCTGCGAACCAAGTGCAACCCGGTTTCTTTCAAGAGGACGGCCCCCATGTGGACAACCTCACCCGCCGTCAGCTTATCCTCACGCAGCTCCTCGAGAAGCTCTCCAAAAACGCCGGTCGTGCCACGCTCGATCATCGCGACGAGAATGTCCGCAAAGGCCATGAAGGACTCCGCATCTCGCGCGTGCGATCTTCCGCCCTCGTTGGTCGCCAGGATGTCTGTTTCAGCACCCAGGGGCGAGAAGAACTTGAGCGCGACGCCGCGCACGTCGGGAGTCTTGTCGGAGAACGGGCACGGCTGCCCATTGGAGAAGCGGCAGGCGACGGGAAGCGTGAATGGTGTCGCGAACGGGCCGAGCTTCACCGCGGCGGGAATCTGGTCGAACACGCGCAACGTGCCGACCGCTCCCAGCAGCAGCTTCTGATGCTGCCCGCGGTCGGCGCGTCCACCCAGGCCGGACCCGGCTGCCGACGCGACCCTTCGCTGCTGCTCGCCGATCTTCTGCACGAGCGCGTCTCTGAGTGCCTCCGTGTACAGCGCGTCACTCCAGCCGCGCCCGCTCCCCGCGTCAGCCATCACGCACCTCCTCGACGAATGATAGCAAACGCGGGGTCAGGTCTTACATTCAGACAAATGTCGCAATGTAAGACCTGACCCCGGGGCTTGGCGCGGGGCGCGGGCGCATATACACTCCCCTTCGTGACCCCGTCCCAGGACCTGATCGGCGCTTCGCCGCGGCGCAAGGAAGACCGGCGGCTCATCACGGGTGCCGGGCGCTACGTGGATGACCTGAAGCGCCCGGGCCTGCTCCACATGGCCGTGGTGCGGAGCCGGCATGCCCACGCTCGCATCATCAAGATCGGCGTGGATGCCGCGCGGGGCCTGCCCGGCGTACAAGGGGTTTACACCGCGCCGGATCTGCCCGAGATCAAGCGCTCAATGCCCGCGCAGTATGGCGGCCAGTACAAGGGCCGCGCGTTCACCGTGCCCGTCCTCGCGCACGAGCGCGTCCGCTACGTGGGCGAGGCCGTCGCCATCGTGCTGGGCGACAGCGCCTACGCGGCGGCCGACGGCGCGCAGGCGGTCGAGATCGAGTACGAGCCGCTTCCTGTCGCCTCCGATACCGAGAAAGCGGTCTCCGCCAAGCCGCCCATCCACGATTGGCCCGACAACACCACGCTGCCAGTCGGCGCCCACTACGGCGACGTGGAGAAGGCCTGGGCGCAGTGCGACGTCGTCGTCAGCGAGAAGATGCGGCACCCGCGCATTGCCGGCGCCTACATCGAGGCACGCGGCGCGCTCGCCTATCATGACGCGGACATCGACGCGCTCACCATCTGGTCCTCCACCCAGAATCCCTATTCGCTCCGCGACTCGCTGGCCGCGGTGCTCGAGCTGCCCGCCGAGCAGATCCGCGTGATGGTGCCGGACGTCGGAGGTGGCTTCGGCCCCAAGGGCTCGATCTATCCCGAGGAGATGCTCGTCGCCGCCGCCGCGCTCAAGACAGGCAAGCCGGTGAAGTGGATATCGGGGCGCGGCGAAGATCTGGTCACCAGCGGCCACGACCGCGACCAGGTCCACGAGGCCAAGATCGGGTTCAAGCGCGACGGCACCATCGTGGCGGTGGAGGATTCGTTCCTGGCCGACGTGGGCGCCTATCCCATCGAGGGTGAGGGTCTCACGCTCAACACGGTCAACCACTTCTGCGCGCCCTATCGCGTCGCGCACTTCCGCAGCCAGGGCAAGAGCGTGGTCACCAACAAGACGCTCAACGGCGCCTATCGCGGCGCGGGCCGGCCCGAGGCCAATTTCGTCATGGAGCGCCTGATGGACGTGGGCGCGCGCAAGCTCGGCATCGATCCCGCCGATCTCCGCCGCAAGAACCTCGTGCGCCCGGACGAGATGCCCTACAAGCCCGGCCTCA
>JBKPBU010000171.1:0-4607 GCA_046727015.1 Candidatus Methylomirabilota bacterium
GGTCATGGGCAGGTCGTTCAGCTCGATCTGGAAAGGCGCCAGGGCATCGGCCACCGCGTTGGCGAGGACGGCCGCGGGGCCCAACGTGCCCCCCTCGCCGACGCCCCGCACCCCGGCCAGATTGTCCGCCGGCTCCGCGACGTGGCCGAGGACGAGCGGCGGTATCGTGGCCGCCGTCGGCAACGCGTACTCCATCAGGGTGCCGGTGAGGAGCTGCCCTGCGGCATCGTACATGAGGCGCTCGGAGAGAGCGCCACCGATGCCCTGGGCGATCGCACCCTGGATTTGCCCTTCGACGATGAGCGGGTTGATGACTCGCCCGGTGTCCTCGACGCAGACATAGCGGTGGATCACGAGCGTGCCGGTCTCGAGATCGACCTCGACCACCGCCCCCTGCGACCCGGCGGCAAACGTGCCCCGTATCGGATCGTAGAACCGCGTGGCTTCGAGACCGGGCTCGACCTCCGGGGGCAAACGGTGCGTTTCAAGATGGGCGACCCTGGCCACCTCAGCCAGTGGGATCGCGCGGTCCGGAACACCCCTGACGAAGACATTGCTGTCGGCCACCTCGAGATCTTCGGGTGCGACCTCGAGGAGGTGTCCCGCGATCAGGGTGACCTTGTCCCGCACGGCTCGCGCTGCCCGAATGGCGGCGCCTCCTCCGATCACGGCCTGGCGCGATGCGAACGCCCCGAGGCCGAAGGGCGTGGCATCAGTGTCGCCCAGGACCACCGTCACCGACTGAAACGCTACCCCCAGCTCCGCGGCCACCACCTGGGCGACCGTCGTCTCCAGCCCCTGCCCCTGCGATGTCACGCCCGCGAGCACGGTCACCGCACCCGACGGATCCATCCGCACCGTCGCGCCTTCGTGGCCGGTGCGAAAGGGCATGCGGGGTCCGGCCGAGGCGGCCTGGCCGAGACCGGTCAGCTCGTTGTAGACGGCGAATCCGATGCCCAGGTAGCGTCCTTCCCGCCGGAGACGTGTCTGCTCGCCCCGGAACGCCTCGTACCCGATCGCCTCGATCACCTTCTCGAAACACACGGGGTAGCTCGGGCTGTCGTGGACCAGCCGCGTGGCCGACGTGTACGGCAGATCTCCCGGGCCGATCAGGTTGATGCGCCGGATCTCGACGGGATCGAGCCCGAGCTCCCGCGCGCCGAGATCCAGCACGCGTTCCATCACGAAGGTGGTGGCCGGACGAGCCACGCCGCGGTACGGGCCGGCGGGCGTGGTGTTCGTCGCCACCGCGGCCACCTCGCAGCGGTAGTGCGCGAGCTTGTAGGGACCGGCCAGGAGCCCACCGGCCATGAGCGCCTCGAGGCCGGCGGTCCACGGATAGACGGAGTAGGCGCCGGCGTTGCAGGTCGCTCGCACGTCCATGGCAAGCAGTCGGCCGCCGGCATCGAATCCGGCCCGCACGGCATAGTGGTGGTCGCGCGCGTGGGCGGACGCGAGAAACCCTTCACGCCGCTGCTCGACCCACTTGACGGGACGGCCGAGACGCATGGCGAGGAGACACAGCGCGACGTCCTCGGGATAGAGAATCCCTTTCACCCCGAAGCCACCGCCGACGTCGGGCGCCACGATCCTGACGCGGTTCTCGGCCAGGCCGAGGATTTCCGCGAGACCGTGGCGAGCCAGATGCGGCACCTGCGTGCCCGACCACAGCGTGAGCTTGCCCTCCGCGGCGTTCCACTGCGCGACACCGCCGCGCCCCTCGAGGGGCGCCGCGGTCTGCCGGTTCGTGCGGAACGCCCGCTCGATCACCACCGCCGCGGCCGCCAGGGCCCCCTCCACGTCTCCGTGTTCGAACCGGCGCGACAGGAGCACGTTGTCGGGCGCCCCCTCGTGCACGATCGCCACGCTGCCGCGCGCTTCGAGGACGTCCACCGCCGTCGGCAGGGGCTCGGCATCGACGGCCACGAGTGCCGCGCCGTCTTCGGCCACGGAGCGATCGACGGCCACCACGGCGCCCACGGCCTCGCCACAGTAGCGCGCCGTCGGCCAGGCAAGGACCGGCTGCTCGGTCTCGACATAGCCGGGCAGCGCGGAGCGCGCGCGCAGCCGGTGGCGCGCGAAGACCGGGTCGTCGCCCGTCACCACGGTCACGATTCCCGCCAGCGCGGCCGCGGGGGCCGCGTCGATCCTGCGGATTCTGGCGTGAGCGTGGACGCTTCGTACAAAGGCGACGTGCAGCATGCGCGGCAGCTCGACATCGCTCACGTACCGTCCCCGCCCGCTGATGAGGCGCGCGTCTTCCGTCCGGCGGAGGGGGGCCCCGAACACCCGCGAGGAGCCGCGATGGACCGACATCAAGTCATTTCCCCGGGAATCGGTAGAGCGGTGAAAGGCGCAGGCCCGATCTTGTGCCGGCGCCGCCAGTCAGTCAAGGCCTCCCGGACAGTGGAAGACGGGCTATGCTCTGCACAGAGAGCCCCGGCTCGGGGTTCCTGGCCTGATCCGGGGAGGTCATTCATGGACGAGAGCGAGCAGCTCTACTTCGACGACTTCAAGATCGGGGCCCGCTTCACGAGCCCGGGGCGCACCCTGGGGGAGGCGCACTTTCTCATGTTCGCGGGGATGACCGGGGACAACCATCCCATCCACTACGATGCCGAGTATGCCAGGCAGACCCGCTTCGGCGAGCGAGTGGCCCACGGACTCCTGGTCATGGCCATGACGGTCGTGGGGGCGTCACCTCTTTCGCACCGGCTGGAGAAATCCATGATCGCCTTTGCCGAGCAGGGCAGTCGGTTCCTGCGGCCCGTGCTGCTGAACGATACGGTCCATCCCGAGTTCGAGGTGATCGCCCTCGAGCGCAAGGGCGACCGCGGCCTCTTGAGGCTCGGCGTGAAGCTCGCGAACCAGCGCGGCGAGGTGGTCCTGGAGGGCTATCACGTGTATCTGCTGAAATGCCGGTGAACAGGCCCACGTACGCCGAGGCCTGCCGGACCTTCCGGTGGGAGGACAGCTTCAAGGCGCTCGAGTGGGCGCCGGCGGGTCGAGCACGTGGTGCAGACGACCGAGTACGTCACGACCACCGAGAACTACCGGAAGACGGCCGACGTCCGCCGGGAGTTCTTCAAGGGGCCGTTCCCGACGGCCACGGGCGTGATCGTCAAGGGGCTCCTGCGCGAGGGGGCGCTCATCGAGATCTCGGCCGTGGCGGTCTTGCCGGGCTGACGCTCCCCACATGAAGGGCTCCGTGTCGCGGGAGGAGGGACCGGAATGACCTCCGGTCAGCCTGACGACGTCAAGCGCCAGGTCGCCGCCCATTGGGATCGGCGCGCGCCCCGCTTCGACGAGGATTTCGGCCACAGCATCCGCACACCGGCGGAGCGCGCCGCCTGGGACCGCATACTCGATCTTGTCCTCGCGGGCCGAGATGTGCGTGACGCGCTCGACGCCGGCTGTGGCACCGGCTTCCTCAGCTTCGAGCTCGCGGCCCGGGGTCATCAGGTCACCGGCGTCGACTTCGCGCCCGCGATGCTTGCCGAGGCACGGCAAAAGGCGGTGGCGCGCGGCGCCTCGATCCGGTTCGAGGAGGCGGATGCCGAGCAGCTGCCGTTCTCACCCGGCAGCTTCGACCTGGTGATCAGCCGGCATCTGCTCTGGACACTGCCCCATCCGGAAGCCGCGATCGACGAATGGATTCGAGTCCTCCGGCCGGGAGGGCGCCTTGTCGTCGTGGACGGGCAGTTCGACGTGGGCGCCTCGCCAGGGTCGCCGGGGAGTGCCCGCACGAGCGTCGAGTACGCGGCGGTCGGCGACCAGCTTCCATTCCTCGGCGGCCGGCCCCGGGACGAGATCGAGACCCTGTTCAAGGCGCACGGCCTCGTGAACGTGAAGAGCGATCCATTGCTCGACCTCGTGGCCGCTCAGGCGCAACGGATGGTCGAGGAAGGGCGAGAACGGCGCACGCACCGGCGCTACGTCGTCTGGGGCGACGGCGCGCGCCCCCGAGCAGGCGGCTGATCCGACGAGCCTGGAGGAGGTCCCCATGTTCTCATCGTCGTTCCTGATCATCTTTGTCGTCCTCTTCGTCGCCTGGGCCCTCGGCTGGGTGGTCCTCCATCTCACCAGTGGCCTGATTCACCTTCTCCTGCTCGTCGCAGTCATTTCGCTGATCGTCCACTTCGCGAGGGGACGACCGTAGACGCTGCGCGGCGGCAGGTCACCACGTTCGTCAACTGACGGCTCGTGCCGGAGGGCGTGAGGCGGTGATACAATCGCCGCCGACTGGGCCCGCTCATGTCCTGAAGCGGGCGAGCACCGCCACCGGGCCGCCGACCGAGGAGGGTGACATGAAAGACGGATTGCGCTTCGTCGACTCCGACATGCACATCATGGAGCCGCCCGATCTCTTCGACCGGTATCTGGACCCGACGTTCAAGCACCGCGTCAGCGTACCGGTGGGCGCGGACGGCCGCCCGTATCGCGGCCCCTCCGGCTTGACGCTCATCGACGGGCTCCCCACCTCGGACTCCGACCTGCAGCAGTACCGGAAGCGCATCCGTCGGGGCCCCACGCAGAGCACGCAGCCGCTCTCCGGATCGCGGCTGGCCGACACGGGCCGGCTGGACTTCGCCGTCGAGCGCGACTAC
>JBKPBU010000172.1:0-1683 GCA_046727015.1 Candidatus Methylomirabilota bacterium
GCCCCGCGGCCGTCGGACCAGCTGATCCCCGAGGGCGGCGCGCCGGGGACGGCCTTGCCCGCCTCGAAGCGCAGCCGCGCGCCCGGCGGCCACGTGAGCTCGTCGCCGGGACGGAGCGTCACCGACTGGCCGGCCTGGAGCTCCCAGTCGCGCTCGCTCACCCGCGCCCCGTCGCGCGCTCGCACGTGGATCCGCGCCGGGCCGGCCGCCGTGATCCGGTGCACTTCCTCGAAGACCAGCACGCCGTTCCCGCGCCCCGCGCGCAGGTCACGCCCGGCGTTGACCCACGGACTCGAAGCCGGAAACCGGAACGCGGGCTGCGAGGCCACCCGATCCCAGGCACCCAGGGGCCCGAAACCGGTCCCGCGCGCGAGGACGACGAGAGAGACCGAGAGGCCAAGCACGACGGCCAGGAGAAGCCAGGGCACGAGGCGTGCGGCCCGGCGCCAGATCACGAGGAGCCATGCCCCGCCCGCCGCGAGCCCGATGCCCTGCCAGCGCGGCGCGCCGAGCCAGGCGGCCGCGTCACCCGCCAGCACGAGGCTGGCCCAGAGGAGAAGCCCGGCGACGAGGAGAAAGACGACGACCGGAAAGAGGGCGTCGCGAGCAGGCTGGGCAGTCGGCGCGTCGCCGTCGGATAGGCTCAACGCCAGGAGGGGCGAGACGAGCAGGAGGAGTCCGGTCCAGAGACCGTCGGGCCCGCCCTCGAGAACCAGGGCGGGCAGCGCGAGCCACGCGGCCGGAGTGAGCCAGACGGCCAGGATGCGCGTGCCGGATATCACCGGTGGAGGACCACCGCCACCAGCCACGCGAGCGTGGGGGCGACGACGGCGCCGTACCACCAGAGCGCGGAGAGTCCCGCGACGCGAATGCTCCCCGCCTCCGAAGGCAGCGCGCCGATGAGCGGGTAGGCGGCGAGGAGGAGCAGGAGGAGGGCGGGGCGCGCGAGTCTCACGACGGCCGCATCATAGCAAATCGGGGTAAAATGACAGAAGCTCTCAACCCTGCCAGAGGAGAAGACATGCCCGATCGGATCACGCGAGTAATGGTCGTGACCGCGCACCCGGACGATTCGGAATTCGGCGCGGGCGGCACGGTGGCGAAGCTCACGCGGGAAGGCAAGACGGTCACCTACTGCATCGTCACCAACGGAAACAAGGGCTCCGGCGACCGGAGCATGACCCCCGAGCGGCTGGTCTCGATCCGCGAGGAGGAGCAGCGGAACGCGGCGCGGGTGCTGGGCGTGGACACGGTGGACTTCCTGGGCTTCCCGGATGGCGAGCTCGAGAATACCCGCGAGTCGCGGATGGCGGTGACCGCGGCCATCAGGCGTCAGCGGCCGGACCTCATCATCTGCCAGAATCCGAACCGCACGAAGAATTTTGGGGCGTCCCACCGCGACCACAGGAAAGCGGGCGGCATTCTGCTCGACTGCGTCTATCCCCTGGCGCGGGACCACATGGCCTTCCCCGAGCTCTTGGCGCAGGGCCTCGAGCCGCACAAGGTCAAGGAAGTGCACATCATGTGGTGGGACGAGCCGGAGATCGTCGTCGACATCGCCGACACGATCGACCTCAAGATCAAGGCGCTCCAGTGCCACGTGAGCCAGATCCGGGACGTGGCCGGCATGGAGAAGCGGGTCCGCGAGCGCGGCGCCCAGCTCGGGAAACCGAAGGGCTACGC
>JBKPBU010000173.1:0-2115 GCA_046727015.1 Candidatus Methylomirabilota bacterium
GTAGTTGAGCTGGGCGAGGTCGTCCGGGTCGGTGATGCCGCAATTGGTTCCGAGCAGTCCCAGCGTTTCGTACTCGACCGGCGAGACCACTTCCTTGCCGCTGGCGTCATGGTAGACGTTGCTGCACTGGATGACGCAGCCGGGCATGCAGGCGTGGGTCTGCTCGCCGCCGCGGGAGGTGTTGAGCTGGCCGATGTAGTCGCCGCCCATCTTGAACTTCTCGCCCGCGGCGACGTCGGCCAAGCGGCCCGCGCTGAAGTTGCGCACCGGCAGGCCGCCCATCTGATTCTGCACGTCGGCCATGCCCATGGTCCCGATCTTGGCGTAGAAGTTCGTCACGACGCCGTCGGCCTGCAGCATCTTGGCGTATTCCTTGATGCTGGCATTGACCTTCTTGGGCTCGTGGAAGGGCGGGATCTTGTCCAGGTCCACCACGATGGCCTTGACCTTCTTCGCCCCCATCACCGCGCCCACGCCGCCGCGCGCCGCCAGCCGCGCCGGCCGGCCGTCCTTGTCGCTGAAGGCGATCCCGCCCAGCAGACCCTCGTATTCGCCGACGGGGCCGCAGAGCGCGATCGTGACCTTCTTGCCGTACCTGGCGTGGAGCAGGTCGTTGGCCTCAAAGTTGCCCTTGCCCAGGTACGGCGCGGCGTCGTCGAAGGCGATGCTGCCGTCCTTCTTGAAATGGATGACCACCCAGCTCGGGGAGGCTCCGAGGAGCGTGAACCCTGCGATCTTCTGCTGCCCCAGGCCGTAGCTGAAGGTGCCGCCGCCATTGGCCTCCTTGACGCCGCCCGTGAGCGGGCTCTTGCACCCCACGCTCGTGCGGTTGGCGTTGGAGAAGCTCGTGCCGGCGAAGGGGCCCGCCGAGAAGATGAGCGGGTTCTGGGGTGACAGCGGATCGACGGTAGGGGCGCCGAGGTCGAGGAGGGTCTTGGCGATCAGGTAGCGGCCGGCCTTGACGATGGCCTCGCCCTCGAGGTCCCGCTTGGCGATCGTGCGGTCCGTCAGCTGAATGTCGTAGTACGTACGCATCGAAGGCTCCTGTCTGGTGGCCGATGCTGTGGTTGATCGAGCGGCGTCGCCGTCGTTCGGGATTATACGACCGATGCCCCGATGGCTCTAGAGCGATGGTATACTAGGGTCCTCTTCGTGGAAGAGATTTGGCGGTCCTTAGCGCCCCGCCACCGCCCCTGAGGTCCTCGCTAGCAGTCCCTCGGCCGTACTGCCCACGCGACCGAGCCGCAGCCCCTGCTTCCGCTCAGATCGCGCCGCCGTCGGAGAAGGGACAGGTCCCATGGCTATTTCGCCAGAGCCTCTACCCGGAGTGCCGATCGTCGACAAGCGTTGCCCCGACCGGATCGAGTGCAATGCGGACGATCGGGTTATCCCCAAGGACCAGGTCAAGGCCTGGGTGGCGCACCTGCGAACCCACGGATGGACGGACAAGGACCTGGGCCTGATCTGGCTCAGCCGGGCCAGGCAGGGTGTGACCCGCTAGCCCTCTCAGGAGGAACGAGATGAACCCGCAAGAGAGATCACACTTCGTCCAGATCGCCGTGGCCATGGCCCCCCAGCAGGCGAACCTCATCTATGCTCTCGACAGCGCGGGTGGCGTGTGGTTCTACCGCGATACGAAGAAGAAGTGGGTGCGCGTCCCCGACGAGCGCGAAGAATAACCTGGGGTCAGGTCTTACATTACGACATCGCGGTTGCACGAGACGTCCAGACGGCTCCAAATGTTGGATTGCAAGACCTGACCCCAATCCGCTAGGCTGTCGTCCGGGAGGCCCTGATCATGAGCGTCAAGGCAATCTCGGCCGACAGTCACATGGACCTGACCTTTCTGCCTCCGGACACCTTCACCTCGCGCGTGCCGGCGAAGTTCCGCGACAGGGCGCCGAGGGTCGTCGACCGCGACGGGGCCAAGTACTGGATGACCGGCGACGACGAGCTCGGGCGCTACGGCTACTACGGCCCCGGGCTCACCGGGGGAAAACGCGGCAAGATCCTCGCGGACAACGGGTTCACGTCGGGCCACACGCGTCCCTCGGACACGGTGGCGCGGCGCCAGGATCAGGAGCGGGACGGCGTCGAGGCCGAGATCATCTACGG
>JBKPBU010000174.1:0-1250 GCA_046727015.1 Candidatus Methylomirabilota bacterium
ATGGTCAACGACTTCATCGGCGACGCCATCCTCGCCGTCTTCGGCGCCCCGCTCGACGACCCGGAGCATGCCCGCCACGCCATCGAGAGCGCGCTGGCGATGGGCGAGACGCTGGCGGGACTCAACCGGCGCTGGCAGGCCGAAGGGCTGCCGCCTCTACGCATGGGCCTGGGCATCCACACGGGGGAGGTCTTCGCGGGGAATGTGGGCCGGGCGGGCAAGGTGAAGTACGCTGTGGTAGGCGACACCGTCAACCTGGCCTCGCGTGTGGAAAGCTTGAACAAGGAGCTGGGAACGACGATGCTCGTTACCGAGGCCGCCTACCGGGCGGCGGGGCTGGATCTCGAGGTCGTCGATCGGGGTCCCATCAGCGTCAAGGGAAGAGAGGAGCCCGTGCGGGTCTACGAAGTGATCGGAGTGAGGCCCACCGCGGGTCCGGGAGGCTCGAAGCCATGATCACGAAGCGGGGATGGGCGGCACTGGCCGGCACGCTCGTGCTGATGCTGGCGACGCTCGCGTATGCCGCGGATCCGATCGGCGTGCTGACGGAGATTCGTGCCGAGAAGGGACGCGTCGAGGTCAAGCGGGCGGGGGAATCCGAATGGAAGGCCGCCCAGCCGCTCCTCGCGCTGCGTCCCGGCGATCAGATCCGCGTCACCGGCGAAGCGCGCGCGTCCCTCGTCTTCACGGGCGGGCGCGGCGCGCAGGCCGTCTCCGCGGCCAATTCACCCTTCACGGCGCAGCCTCCCGCGACCGCGGGGTCGGGTGACAAGGCCAAGGCCCTTGTGGGCAGCGTGACGGATTTTCTCGCGGGCAAGCAAAAGGACCTCGCCTACCTGCCGCTCTCGGTGCGCGCGGTCAAGCCGCCGCGCGTGGCACAGCTCCAGCCGCGCGAGACCAAGCTCCTGCCCGGCCCGGTGACTTTCGAGTGGAGCGGCTCCGATACGCTCCGCTACAAGGTCCGCGTCCTGGGACCGCAGGGCGTTCTCTGGGAGCAGGCCAATCTGCCGCGCAAGCCGGTCGCGTATCCGGCCTCGGCGCCCGCGCTCGAGCCCGGCGTTCGCTATTCCTGGCAGCTCGAGACGGAGGGACAGCCGACGCAGCAGGCGGAGTTCCAGATCCTGAGCGCGGACGAGGCCAAGCGCGTGCGCGAGTCGCTCGACATCCTCGTGCCCGCCTCGCTCTCCGGCTACCCGCCCTCGAGCATCGCGCTGATGCGCGCCGGCTACGTCCTGCGCGACGGGCTCTAT
>JBKPBU010000175.1:0-1465 GCA_046727015.1 Candidatus Methylomirabilota bacterium
GGTGGCGACCGGCTGTGCCACGGCAGGCAACACGCCGGCCCAGGTGCTGGCCTGGGAGCGGTGGGAGGCGTGCAATCACTTCCCCACGATCACCCTCGATCGCGTCGATCAGGACGGCCGGCTCGTGGTCACCGCCTACCAAGTCGATGGCGCGCCGTTCACCACGTGTGTCCGGGAGGCGGCGGCCGCCCAGGTCCACCGTGGAGCCGCTGCCATGCCCCAGGTGATCGTGCTCGTGAAGAACCAAGAATGCCAGGGCGGGGCCATGTGACGGGAATGAGCGAATGCGAGAGCTGACCTTGATCGGATGGGTCCTGGCCGCGCTGCTCTTCGGCGCGGCCCAGCCGTCGCTGGCCCAAACGCCGGCGGGCGAGGTGACGGTCGCCTTCCACGTTACCCTGGCGCCCGCCTGGTTCGATCCGTCCACCGCCCCGCCGCAGATCACGCCCTTCGGCGTCCTCTACGCCGTCCACGACGCGCTGGTCCGCCCGCTCCCGGGGCAGAAGATGGCGCCGAGCCTGGCGGAGTCGTGGACGGAGAGCCCCGACGGGCTCGTGTACGAGTTCAAGCTCCGGCGCGGGCTCAAGTTCCACAACGGCGATCCCGTGACAGCCGACGACGTCAAGTGGAGCTTCGAGCGCTACCAGGGCGCCGGGGCGAAGCAGCTCCAGTCCCGCGTGCGGCGGGTAGAGGCGGTCGATCCCCTGACGGTGCGCATACATCTCAAGGAGCCCTGGCCGGATTTCATGACCTTCTACGGCACGTCCGCAACGGCGGCCGGTATCGTTCTGCCGAGGAAGTACTTCGAGCAGGTCGGCGCGGACGGATTCAAGCAGAAGCCGGTCGGCGCCGGTCCCTACAAGTTCGTGAGCCAGCGTCCCGGCATCGACATCGTGCTCGAAGCATTCCCCGGGTACTGGCGGCACGCGCCTTACGTCAAGCGGCTGACGCTCAAGGGCGTGCCCGACAGCACGACGCGGGCGGCAATGCTCAAGAGCGGCGAGACGGACTACGCCCTCGTCCTCGACGGGCCCGACGCCGAGGCGGTGAAGCACGACCCGCGCCTGGGGCTGTCGTGCTCGCGCCACGCGTCCATTTTCTGGGTCGAGTTCCCCGACCAGTGGGATCCCAAGTCGCCGTGGAGCGACAAGCGGCTGCGGCTGGCCGTCAACTACGCCCTCGATCGCAAGGGGACGAACGAGGCTGCGTGCCTCGGCTGCTGCCCGCCCGCCGGCTGCATCGTCCCGCGCGTGATGGACTTCGCGCTGCAGGCCCAGCCGCTGCCCTACGATCCCGTCAAGGCCAAGCAGCTCCTCGCCGAGGCGGGCTACCCGAACGGCTTCGACGCCGGAGAGTTCACGCCCATCCCGGGCTTCCCAAGCGTGGGCGACGCCGTGCTGAACAATCTCAACGCCGTGGGCATCCGGGTGAGAGCGCGGCCCATGGAGCGCGCCGCCTTCTACGC
>JBKPBU010000176.1:0-1707 GCA_046727015.1 Candidatus Methylomirabilota bacterium
CTGGGCCACGCCGACGTCTTCGGCAGGAGCCGCGTCCCGCTCCTCGTGCTGAACGTGATCCACCCGCTCGTGCCCGAGCAGCTTCTGGACTTCCTCGAAGGCAAGCGGCGGGTGCTCGTGCTCGAGGAGGGGATGCCGAACTTCATCGAGCAGGAGCTCAAGGCTCTCGCCTACGACCGCGGACTCAGTGTCCGCATCGAGGGCAAGGAGACCGTGGCGGCCCACGGCGAGTACGTACCCGAGGTCGTGCTCGCAGCGCTCGCGCGCTTTCTCGGGGGCGATGCCGAGGCGCTCCGGAGCAGACTCGCGCGTCACGTCGGGCGCGGGAGGGAGATTCTCGAGGCGCCGCTCCCGAAGCGACCGCCCGCCTTCTGCACGGGCTGCCCCGAGCGTCCGGTGTTCAGCGCGCTCAAGATCGCGCAGCGGGAGCTGGGCGAGACCCACGTGGCGGCCGATATCGGCTGCCACGCTTTTGCCACGCTGCCGCCCTTCAACCAGGGCAATACCATCCTGGGCTACGGCCTGGGGCTGGCATCGTCGAGCGCCGTGGCGCCGAACTTCGGCAAGCGCGTGATCTCGATCCTGGGAGACGGCGGCTTCTGGCACTCCGGCTTGACCACGGGCGTGGCCAACGCCGTCTTCAACAAGCAGGACTCGATCGTCGTGGTGCTCGAGAACTTCTACACGTCGGCGACCGGTCAGCAGTCCAACCCCTCCACGGGCAGAAACCCGCGCGGAGATTCCGTGCGCATGTCCATCGCCGAGACGATCCGGAGCCTGGGCGTGTCCTGGATCCGCGTCGTCAATCCCTACAAGGTCGGCGAGACGCTCAAGACGGTGCGCGAGGCCATGACGACGGCGGCGGGCGGGCTCAAGGTCATCATCGCCCGCGGCGAGTGCCAGCTCGAGCGCCAGCGGCGCGTCAAGCCGCAGACCGCCACCCGGCTCAAAGCGGGCGGGCGCGTCGAGGCGCCGCGGTTCGGCGTGGACCCCGACGTCTGCACCGGCGACAAGTCCTGCATGCGCTTCAACGGCTGCCCGTCCCTCACGCTGAAAGAAAGCGGCGATCCTCTTCGAGAAGATCCGGTGGCGCACGTGGACCAGACGTGCGTCGGTTGCGGGCTCTGCGGCGAGGTCGCTCACGCGGCCGTCCTCTGCCCGTCCTTCTACGAGGCGCGCGTGGTGCACAACCCCGGCTGGCGTGAGCGAGCGCTCCAGGCTTTCCGCCGGCGGGTGATCGGCTTCCTTCAGCCGGCATGAACGGGCAGCCGGCATGAGCGCCGCGCGCCGTCCCGTCTCCGTCCTGATCGCCGCCCTCGGCGGGCAGGGGGGCGGCGTGCTGACGGAGTGGATCGTCGACGCGGCGACCCACGCGGGCCTTCGGGCCCAGGCGACGTCCATCCCCGGCGTGGCGCAGCGCACCGGCGCGACGACCTACTATCTCGAGATCTACCCCGAGCCGCTTCCGGCCGGCTCGTCGCCTGACCCCGTCTTCTCGCTCTACCCGATGCCGGGCGACGTCGACGTGATCATGGCCTCGGAGCTGCTCGAGGCGGGGCGCACGATCGAGATGGACTACGCCTCGCCCGATCGGACCACGCTCATCGCAAGCACCCACCGCCTCTTCGCCATCGCCGAGAAGTCCGCGCTCGGCAACGGCACGTTCCCGCGCGAGCGGGTCGAAGAGGCGGCGCGCGCGCTGACGAA
>JBKPBU010000177.1:0-2571 GCA_046727015.1 Candidatus Methylomirabilota bacterium
CCTGGAGGCCGAATTCGAGCAGCACTGGTTCACGCTGCGCGAGGACCCGCGCCATCGCGAGCGTCTGCAGAAGATCTGCGTCTATGACTTCGTCGCCAACAACGCCGACCGCAAGAGCGGCCACTGCCTCCTCGGCCCCGATGGCGAGATCTACGGCATCGACAACGGCCTGACCTTCCACACGGACCTGAAGCTGCGCACCGTCATCTGGGACTACGCCGGCGAGCCGATTCCCAAGAGCATGCTGGACGACTTGAAGCGCTTTGTGAAGGGGGGCCTGCCCGCGCCGCTGGCCGAGATCCTCTCCCCCGCCGAGCAGCAGGCGCTGCTCGTCCGCGCCCAGGCCCTGGCCGACTACGCGCGGTTCCCCGAGGACCGGAGCGGCCACCGGTATCCTTGGCCGTTGGTGTGAGACCACCTGGCTGAATTGCACTGCACGCTCGGCCACGGAGCAAACGCAATGAGCGGGAACCGGAATGGCATCGACGTCGCCGACCCGTGGGCCGCGATCGAGGCGTGCTACGCGAAGGGCTGGACCGACGGCCTGCCCGTGGTGCCGCCCACCGACAAGCTCGTCGATGCGATGCTCGCGTCCGGCCCGTGGAAGCCGGGCGACGTGCTCCTCCACGAGCCCGTGCGCGACCGCGCCGTCACGGCGGAGAAAGCGGCGATCAACGCGGTGATGGCCGGCTGCCGCCCCGAGTATTTCCCAGTCGTCGGCGCGGCGCTTCAGGCGATCGGCGACGGCTCGTTCATGCTCCACGGCCCGGCCACCAGCACCGGCGGCGCGGCCTTGATGGTCGTCGTCAACGGGCCGATCCGTGAGCGCCTCGGCTTCAACGCCAAGGCGAACCTCTTCGGCCCTGGGTACCGGGCCAACGCCACGATCGGGCGGACGCTCCGGCTCGTGCTCCTGAACTGTCTCGACTGCCTGCCGGGCGTCCTCGACAAGTCGACCCAGGGGTGGCCGGGAAAGTACTCGCTGTGCTTTGCCGAGGACGAGGCCTCGAGTCCCTGGGAGCCGCTGCACGTGTCACGCGGCTTCGCGGCGACGCAGTCGACCGTCACCGTCTTCGCCGCGGAGTCCGGCCACAACGTCTTGAGCCACGGCACGGCGGACCCGGAGCAGCTTCTCGCCTGTTTCGCCGACGCGATGGCGGGCCTCGGGAGTCTCAGCCCGGGACGCACGGTGATCGTCTTCGCCCCCGAGCACGCCGGACATCTGGCCCGCGGCGGGTGGACGCGGCGTCAGACGCAGCAGTGGCTCTACGACCACGCGTGGCGCTCGCTCGCCGACCTCAAGCGAGGCGGCAAGGTGGAGCCGGCCTTCTACACGAATTCGGCCCTCGTCGACTGGCTCTACGGCAATTCGCCCCAGAGCCACCCCTCGCCGCTGCCCCGCCCGGCCGATGCCGGGCGTGTCCTCGCCGGCGACGAAGGCGTTCGCGTCCATCGCGGTCTCGGCCCCGACGACATTCTCCTGACTGTCGGCGGCGGCGACGCCGGAGGACACTCCGCCTTCTTCCCCTCCTGGAGCCGCGGCCGCTCCGTTCCCTTCGTTACCAAGGAGGTGCCCGCATGATGCGAATCCTCGACCCGACGCTCCGGCAGGAGGCGATCGCGGTTGCCCTGCCCCGGGCAGCCCGGCCGCGCAGCCTCGGCGGCGCGACGATCGGGCTGCTGGCCAACAGCAAGTCGAACGGCATGGCGCTGCTCGATCGGATCGCGGAACGCCTCCGCGAGCGCCATCAGATCGGCGAGATCGTCCGCGTCTCCAAGACCAATGCGAGCGCGCCCGTCAGCGAGAGCGACGCCGACCTGCTCGCCGGTCGCTGCGCCGCCGTCATCACCGCCATCGGCGATTGAGGGTCGTGCTCGTCGGGCAGTGTGCTCGACGCCATCACCTTCGAGAAGCGCGGCATCCCCGCCGCCGTCGTCATCACCGAGCCATTCGAGGCTACCGCGGAGGCCATGGCCAGACTGGCGGGCATGGCCGGCTATCCCTACGCGGCGGTGCCGCATCCATTCGGGAGCCTGAGCCCGGCGGAGGTCAGCGCGCGGGCCGACAAGGTCGTGGACCGCATCGAGCAACTCCTGCTGGAGCCCTGACTGACCGTATCTCCGGGGCGCGTGAAGGCGTAGAACACGGGCTCGGACAGTCGGTTGATATTACCGACTCCGTATATACCTTACCCAGCCTCGGCTCGAAATCCACCGCAACCTGCTCTTTTTCAATCGATTCCGCAGGATCGAATGGTGGCACGCTCATTGCGGTCCTAACGAGCTGAGGAACCCATGCGCTATCTCGTCCTCGCCTGTGACTACGACGGCACGTTGGCGAGCGATGGAGTGGTCAGCGAGGAGACACTCGCGGCCCTTCAGCGGCTTCGCGACTCGGGGCGGAAGCTCGTCCTCGTCACGGGCCGAGAGCTCGAGAACCTGCTCGAGATCTTCCCTGCCATCGATCTCTTCGATCGCGTGGTCGCCGAGAACGGGGGCGTGCTGTATCGTCCCGCGAGCCGGGAGCACAAGACGCTTGGTGAGGCCCCTCCCGCGGAGTTCGTGGGGGCG
>JBKPBU010000178.1:0-1694 GCA_046727015.1 Candidatus Methylomirabilota bacterium
GCGCTCGAGATCGTCGGCGCCTTTCTCGTGGCGGGCGCCGCCGGGGTCGCGCTCGGCGTGGCCATCGCGTGGTCGCCGCTCATGTCCAGCGCCCTCGTGCCCTTTCTCGTCTTCGTCAACACGCTGCCCAAGGTCGCCGTCGCCCCGCTCTTCCTCCTGTGGCTGGGCTACGGCATCCTCCCCAACATGCTCATCGGCGCCTTGATCGGGTTCTTCCCCGTCGTGATCAACACCGCCGTCGGCCTGACCCAGGTGGACCCGGAGATGCTCGACCTCGGCCGCGTGTTCAGCGCGCCCAAGTGGAAGGTCTTCGTGAAGATCCGCATCCCGAACGCGTACCCCTACATCCTGAGCGCGCTCAAGGTCACGGCCACCGCCGCGGTCGTGGGCGCCATCGTGGGCGAGTTCGTCGCCTCGCAGCGGGGGCTCGGCTACGTCATCATCACCTCCCAGGGCAGCATGAACACGCCGGTGGCCTTCGCGGCTCTCGTCTGGATCTCGGCGGTCGGCCTCGCCCTCTACGGCGCCGTCGTTTTGGCAGCGCGCTGGATCGCGCCGTGGGCCGAGGCCACCGACTGACAAGGAGAATTCCATGATTCGCACCTTCTTCGCTCTCGCCTTCATGGCCGCGGTACTCGTGGCCACGGCCGCGCCCGTCTCGGCCCAGGCGCCCGAAAAGGTCGTCTTCGCGCTCAACTGGTTCGCCGTCGGAGACCACGCGGCCTACTGGGTCGCCCTCGAAAAGGGCTACTACAAGGCCAAGGGGCTCGACGTGGAGCTCCAGAACTCCAAGGGCTCGGGCGACTCCATCGCCAAGGTGGACACCGGGCGCGCGGACATCGGCCTCGCCGACAGCGCCGTCGTCATCGCCGCCGTGGGCCGCGGCGGCAAGATCAAGGTCGTCGGCATGGTCTTCGACAAGACGCCGCTCAATATCTGGAGCCGCAAGGAGGCGCCGATCACCAAGCCCAAGGACCTCGAGGGCAAGACGATCGGCGCGCCGCCCGGCGACGGCCAGCGCCAGGTCTTTCCCGCCTTCGCCAAGCTGCACGGCATCGACCAATCCAAGGTGACGTGGGTCAACGTCGAGCCCGCCGCCAAGATCCCGGCCCTCGCCGAGAAGCGCGTGGACTCGGTCGCCGACTACACGACGGGCCTGCCCTTCTACGAAAAGGCCATGGGCAAGGGCAACGCGATCATGATGCCGTGGGCCGACCACGGCTTCGACATGTACAGCATGTCCATCATCGCCAGCGAGAAGACCATGAAGGACCGGCCGAAGGTGCTGCGCGCCTTCCTGGAGGCCTCCTACATGGGCTGGCGGGACGTGATGGAGGACCCGAAGTCGGGGCTCGAGATCTTCAAGAAGCGCGTGCCCGAGATCGACCTGTCCATCATCGAGCCCAACATGAAGATGGGGTTCGAGCTGATGAAGACGGATCGCTACGCGAAGAACGGCATCGGCTGGATGGAGGAGAAGAAGATGTGCCAGTCGGTGGACCTGGTCAACACCTACATGGGCGTGCCGGCCAAGGTCGAGTGCAAGGCCGTCTACACCAACGAGTTCCTGACGAAGATCGAGCTGCCGAAGAGCATGCGCTAGGGGTGGCGGCCGCGCCCGCCTTCATCGGCCTCGACCGGGTCGGCATGACCTACGAGGCGGCGAGCGGCCCGGTGGAGGCGCTCCGCGACAT
>JBKPBU010000179.1:0-1255 GCA_046727015.1 Candidatus Methylomirabilota bacterium
GTGCAGTGTCACGCGCTCGACGAGGCGGCGAGTGTTGACGAAGACCAGCGTCGACCGGTGGGCACGGGCCAGCTCGGCGACCCGGTCATAGATCTCGCCCCACTGCTCGTGGGTGCAGACCGCGCCCAGCTCGTCCCGCAGGACCTCGACCGCCAGATCCAGATCGCGCCGCTGGCCGACGTCGATGATGGCGGGCAGGGGACGGTCCGTGCCGACGAGCAGTCGCGCCGCCGTCTCGATGGGCCTCACCGTGGCCGACAGCCCGATGCGCTGGGGACGCGTGCCGCCCGCCTCCAGGACCAGGTGCTCGAGGCGCTCGAGGGAGAGCGCCAGGTGCGCGCCGCGCTTGTCACCCGCCACCGCGTGGATCTCGTCCACGATCACCGTGCGCGCCCCCGCGAGGCCGCGGCGGCCCGATTCCGACGTCAAGAGAATGTACAGGGACTCGGGCGTGGTGACGAGCACGTGAGGCGGACGCTTCGCACCCTGGCGGCGCTCGGCCGCCGAGGTGTCTCCCGTGCGAACGGCGGTACGAATGGCCGGCGCGCGGATCCCCATCTCGGCCGCCACCGCCGCCAGCTCGCCCAGCGGCTCTTCCAGGTTGCGGCGGATGTCGTTGGAGAGCGCCTTGAGCGGAGAGACGTAGACGATCTCGGTCCGGTCTTCGAGGGCGCCGTCGGCCGACTTGCGCACGAGGGCATCGAGGCAGTAGAGGAAGGCGGCGAGCGTCTTGCCCGATCCCGTCGGAGCCGCGAGCAGGACGTCCCGTCCGTCGGCGATGGCGGGCCAGCCCAGCGCCTGCACGGGGGTGGGCTCGGCGAAGCGCCGCCTGAACCAGGCGTCTACGACAGGGTGGAACATGCGTACAGTATAGTCACACGGGCAAAGAGTTACACGACCGGGGGCGCTACAGCACCGAGCGCACGAGACCGCCGTCGACCAGGATGGTGGTGCCCGTGATGTAGCTCGACTTGCCGGAAGCCAGGAACGCCACGAGGTACGCCAGCTCCCTCGGATCGCCGACGCGTCCGACCGCCGTGTCGGCCGCCCGCTGGGCGATCGCGTCCTCCAACGATATGCCGAGCTCCTTGGCCCGCGCCGTCACGTTGGACAGCATCCGCTCGCTCATGATCGAGCCGGGGCACACGTTGTTGACGAGAATGCCGTCGCGCCCCACCTCGTCGGCCAGGCTCTTGGCGAACGCCACCACGCCCATGCGGGTCGCGCCGGAGAGCGCGAGGTTGGGGATGGGCTG
>JBKPBU010000180.1:0-3309 GCA_046727015.1 Candidatus Methylomirabilota bacterium
CGTCACCTATCTCTACGGCTACGGCTTCCCGCGCTACCGCGGCGGGCCCATGTTCTACGCCGACCAGGTCGGCCTCAAGAAGGTGTACGCCGACGTGGCGGCCTTCCACACCCGTCACGGCGAGCCCTGGACGCCCGCGCCGCTTCTCGAGCGGCTGGCGAAAGAGGGCAAGGGCTTCCGTGATTTCGGTGCCCGCTGACGGGGCACACGACGCTTGGAGCGTCTTGACATGATGGGGGGCCCCTGCTATCAACGGAGCGCGCCGGGCTCGCCGGCACCTACCTATACCTCGAAGGAGGGCACGACGATGCCGTCGATCACACGCCGCAAATTCCTGGCCGCGACGGGCGCGACCGCCGGGGCCATGGCCGCCCACGGGCTCTTTCCCGCGGTGCTCCACGCGCAGACCGGGCCCATCAAGATCGGCTTCCCGCTGCCCCTGACCGGGCCGTTCGGCGCCATCGCCGCCGACCAGAAGCGCGGCGCCGAGCTGGCGGTGGAGGAGCTCAACGCGCGCGGGGGCGTGATGGGGCGCAAGGTCGAGGTCCTCTTCCGCGACGATGAGTTGAAGCCCGCCACGGGCGCCCAGCGCACGATTGAGCTCATCGAGGGCCAAGGCGTCGACTTCATCGTGGGCGGCCTCGCCGCGCACGTGCAGATGGCCATCAACGAGCAGACCAAGAAGGCGGGCAAGCTGTTCATCTCGATCAGCCAGTCCGACGAGATCAGCGCCAAGCCCGACACCAGCCCCATCACCTTCCACGAGGCGCTCAACCCAACCATCACCGGCCGCGTGGTAGGGGGCTGGGCCATGAAGAACCTGGGCAAGAAGTACTGGATCGTCTACGCCGACTACGCCTGGGGCAAGCAGAACAACGCCGTGTTCACCGACGTCATCACCAAGGGCGGCGGAACCGTGCTTGGCAGCACGCCGTACCCGCTCGGCAAGCCCGAGTTCAGCGCGCATCTGCCGAGGATCCAGGCGGCGAAGCCGGAGGTGCTCCTGGGCGCGGTGCCGGGCGCTGACGGCGTGGCCTTCCTCAAGCAGGTGCAGAGCTTCGGCATGAAGAAGGAGATGAAGATTCTCATGCCGCTGCACTTCCTGTTCCTCACCAAGGAGGGCGGGGCGGATGTCTTCGCGGACGTATACGCCGGTACCAGTTTCTACTGGGAGCTGGCCAGCACCAACGCCAACGCCAAGAAGTTCCTGGACGCCTCGATGAAGAGGTTCGGGGTGCCGCCGGACGGGTACGCGGGCTATGCGTACAGCGGCATCATGGAGGTGGCGCGGGGCGCCGAGCTGGCCAAGTCCACCAGCGCCGAGCCGGTGGCCAAGGCGTTGCGGGCCAATCCCACTTACGATCACTACAAGGGCAAGCAGTTCTGGCGGGGGTGCGACAACAAATCCTTCCAGGACATGTGGATTCTCAAGGGGCGGGCCCCGGCGCAGGTCAAGGGCGACTGGGGCTTCTTCGACATCGTCACCAAGGCCCCCGCGGACGAGCGCGACGACCGAACGTGCGCCGAGAAAGGGCACGTCTAGGCGCGCGCCCGCTCCGTGCCTGAGATCTCTCTGACCGCCCTCGCGGCCCAGCTCTTCACCGGGCTGGTCCTCGGCGGGATCCTCGTCCTCTTGGCCATCGGCCTGTCGTTGATCTTTGGGCTGATGGGGGTGGTGAACTTCGCCCACGGGTCCCTCTACATGCTCGGGGCGTACTTCGGCTTCTTCCTCTGGGGCTTCACCAAAAGCTACTGGGCAGCGCTGCTCATCGCGCCGCTCATGGTCGGCCTCTTTGGCATCATCGTCGAGCGGTCGATGATCCGCCGGCTCTATGGCCGCGGGCCCGACGACCCGCTCCTGCTCACGTTCGGCCTGTCATTGGCCCTGGTCGAAACGGTGAAGCTCATATGGGGGAAGATCGGGCTCACGCTCGATCCCCCCGCCCAGCTCGCCGGCGCGATCGATCTGGGCTTCATGAAGTTCCCCGCGTTCCGGCTCTTCGTCCTCGCCGTCACCGCGCTCGTGCTGATCGGCCTCTGGCTGTTCCTCGAGAAGACCAATGTCGGGCTCATCGTGCGAGCCGGCACCCGCGATCCGCTCATGGTCCGCGCGCTGGGAATCAACCTCGACCGGATCTGGCTCCTCGTCTTCGGTGTCGGCACCGCCATGGCCGGGCTCGCCGGCATCCTCGCCGGCCCGCTTCGCGGCGTCTACGCCGAGATGGGTGTCGAGATCATCATCGAGTGTTTTGTGGTCGTCGTCGTGGGCGGCATGGGCAGCCTGCCCGGGGCTGTGGTTGCCGGGCTTCTCATTGGCGAGGTGGTGAGTCTCACCAGCTTCTTTGCCCCCAAGCTGGCGGAGATCATCGTCTTCGTCGTCATGGCGCTCGTGCTTCTCCTGCGCCCCAGTGGGCTCTTCGGCGAGCCCGGGCTGGCCGAGTAACCACCCTTGCGCGGCGCGTATGGGTGGATCGCAGGGCATCCCAGCACGTCCATCATCGTCTTCTTCGCGGTCCTGCCGTTCATCGTCCCCTACAAGGCGCTCGCCACTCAGTTGCTCGTGTATGGCCTCTTCGCGCTGGGATTCAACCTGCTCTACGGCTACACCGGGCTGCTATCGTTTGGTCACGCCGCCTACTTTGGGCTCGGCGCCTACGGAGCCGGGATCACGCTGGCCAAGCTCGGCTGGCACTCGGTGTGGGGCGCCCTCCTGGTCGGCGTCGCCGCGGCCGGCATTGGTGGCGCGCTGGTCGGCTTCTTCTCGCTCCGTCGCCGCGGCATCTACTTCGCGATGCTGACACTGGCCTTCGCACAGCTCTTCTACTTCATCGCCTTCCACCTGTCCGATCTCACCGGCGGCGACGACGGGTTGCGCGGCATTCCCCAACTCTCCCTCGGCCTCTTCGGCTGGCAGGTTCCTCTGCGCAACCCGCTGAGCTTCTACTACTTCGCGCTTTTCTGGGTCGGTCTCGCCGTGGCCGCGCTTCGGCGCGTCCTGGCCTCCCCCTTCGGGACGGTGATCGCGGCGATCCGCGAGAACAACGACCGCGCCCAGGCCTGCGGCTACGACGTCGTGCGCATCAAGCTCGTGGCATTCGTCTTCTCGGCACTCATCACCGGCCTCGCCGGGGCGCTCGACGCGCTCCGTATCACGGTGGTGCCGGTGGAAGCGCTTTACTGGAGCACGTCCGGCCAGGCGGTGATCATGACGCTCCTCGGCGGAGCGGGGACCTTCTTCGGTCCGTTCGTGGGTGCCGGGACCTATCTCGTGCTCCAGGATCGGCTGAGCCTGATCATGGAGTCCTGGCC
>JBKPBU010000181.1:0-3958 GCA_046727015.1 Candidatus Methylomirabilota bacterium
TTCTGCTTCATGTCGGGCAGCACGGCCCGGATGAAGCGCACCGTCGAGAGGTGGACCTGCTCGAAGGCCGCCTTCCACTGTTCGTCGGTCATCTGCTCGAAGGGGCCGGGCGGCGGGCCGCCGACATTGGCCACGAGGACATCCACCCCGCCCCATTTCTCCCGCGTCTTGGCCACCACGCGCGCGATGTCCTCCGGCTTGTTCGCGTCGGCCGCCACCGCCAGCACGTCGGCGCCCGTCTGCTTGCTCACGTCGTCGGCCGCGGCACGGAGATCCGCCTCTCCGCGCGCGCACATCGCGACGCGCGCCCCTTCGGCACCGAAGCCCATGGCCGAGGCTCTGCCCATGCCCTTGCTCGCCGCCACCACCAGCGCCACCTTGCCCTTGAGCCCCAGGTCCACGATTGTCCTCCGGTCAGGAGATCTGCTTGTAGAAGTCCGCGCGATCGCCGCCCGTCACGTCGAGCCGCTTGAGCTCGTTGTCGCGCATCACCTCGATCGCGATCCGCTCCCCCGGCCCCCGCCGCCACAGCGACAGGTACAGATCCTTCCGCGTCGGCACCTGCTGCGCGTCGAGCGACAGGATGACGTCCCCCTCGCGGATGCCCGAGCGGGCGCTCGGTCCGTTGGGCACCAGCCCCGCCACCACCACGCCCTCGTCGACCGGATGGGCGAAGACTCCCAGCCATGCCCGCTGCGGGCGGCTGACCGCACGGCCGTGACGCAGGTACTCTTCCCGGTTCGCCAGGTAGCACTCGCCGGGGATGGCCAGCGACGCGCGCAGGATCTCTCCCAGGTTGAGGTACACGACACCCACCATCTGCCCGGTTATCGTGAAGAGCGGGCCGCCCCCTGAGCCCGGATTCGGCGCGCTCGACACGAGGCTCCGGTCGAGGAGATATTCCCAGTACGCCTCGAACTCCCCGAGATACGTCAGGAGCCCGCCGGACACCCGCCGCTCCCGAGGCCCGGTGGCGGCGAGTGCGAAGACGGCCGCGCCGCGGTCGAGGTGGTCGGAGGCCGTAACCGGCACCGCCGGCAGGCTCGTCCGCTTGACTTTCAGCAGCGCCAGGCCCAGCTCGAAATCCTGGGCCACGAGCTCCGCCCGCTGGGAGCGCCCCTTGCTGAAGCTTACCTGTATGGTTTCCCCACCCATGACCACGTAGTTGACGGTGAGGATCAGTCCCGAAGAGTCCACGATGACGCCGGTGCCCATGCGCTCGTCACCGAGCACTCTGGCGGAGGGATGGGCCGCGGGCACCTCCGTGTGAATGTGCACCACCGAGGGAAGGAGCCGCTTGACGAGCTCGACGGAGGCGTCCATGAATCAATCGCTCACGCTAGCACGCCGCGCCGTGAGAGGGCAACGGCGGAAGCGGAGTCAGCGCGGCGGGGCTGTCCGCAGCACCCGCGCGAGAAAGGCCTCGACTTGACCCTGGGCGTCGGTCGCGGCCTCGCGGTCGTAGGCGACCGTCACGCCATACGTGCCAGGGGTGAACGGCTGCTCGATGTCCTTGAGCACTTCCTTCTTCTGGCCGACCACGTCAAAGTAGTGATAGGCGCCCGTATACTCGACGAGCGTCACGTCGGCGCCGCGCGCCTTCATGTTTGCCGCCATCTCGCGGCAGTACCGGGGCGGCGTCCAGTCGTCGGAGCTCCCGATCAGCAGAAGGAGCGGTCTCAGCACCAGCTCCTTGGCATAATCGCCGCAGCCGCCCGGGTACATGGCGATGGCGGCGGCATACCCGACCCGCGGCAGCGCGACCCCGCGCGCGCGGGCGCGGTCGAGGGTCGGCCCGTTGATGACCGAGATGGCGTACTCGCCTCCCTGCGACCAGCCGAACGAGGCCACCCGCTCCGGCACCACGAAGGGCTGCGCCTGAAGGTACCGCAGGGCGCCGATCGCGTCGTCGAAGCGCGCGGTGTTGGGCATGCCGCCGGGGACGTTGTCGTCCTTGCAATCGGCCGGATCGTTCCGCGGCCCGAAGCTGTCCACGACGAACGCCACGTAGCCGCGATCGGCGAGCCACCGTCCCCAGGCGTACACCTGCGGCGACACACCGTGACAGCCGTGAAGCAGCACGAGCGCGGGAAAGGGCCCTGTCCCGCCCGGCTTGACGAGGCGGCCTTGGACGCGGTCCGGGGTCCTCGGCGTCGCGCTCTCAAAGGAAACGGGACCGCTGCAGGCGCTGCCGAGAGCCGCCGCGAGCAGCAGGACGGCGAAGATGTTGACCGTCATGCGCGGCAGTATAGCGCACCGGATGCGCGACCGGCCGCGCGCGGCCGTCGTTGCTGTACAATTGCCCCTGGAGGTCAGCCATGCCCGTGCACATCGTGGAATACGCCGACTACCTCTGACCCTGGTGCTACCCGGCGGCCGTGCGCCTCCGGCGACTCAAGGAGGAGATGGGCGACGATCTCGTCATCCAGTGGAAGGCCTTCCCGCTGCGCCCCGAGCCGGACCCGTCGGTTGCCTTCAAGGGCACCTATCGCGAGGAGGGCTGGCGCCGCTGCGGCGCCATGGCGGCCGGCGACGGCATCACCTTCACCCCCTGGCCGCGCGACGACTACCCGAACTGGTCCCTGCCCGCGCTGGAGGCCGCGAAGTGCGTGGCGCTCCAGAGCGCGGAGGCCTTCGACCGCCTCCACCTTCGCCTCTACGAGGCCTTCTTCGGGCGGAGCATCAATATCGCGAAGCCGGAGGAGCTGATGGGCGTCGTCGAGGAAGCCGGCGCGGACATGACCCGCTTTCTCCGCGACTGGGAGGGCGGCGCGGCGCGCGAGGCCATCTCGCGCGACTACGAGGAGGCGCTGACCCGCGACCGGGTGCGCGCCATCCCGACCATCATCGTCGAGGGCGGCCGGCGGCTCACCGGCCTCGTGGATTTGCCCACGTACCGCAAGGCGATCGAAGAGGTCTAGCACCGCCGACATGGCCGAGCGCGAGTGGCCGGAAGAGGCGCGCGAATACTTCGAGCGCGGCTATCGAGCCCAGATGGCGGGCCGGCTCGACGAGGCCATCGAGTGCTACCGGCGCTCCCTCGCCATCTGCCCCAGCGCCGAGGCGCACACCTTTATCGGCTGGGCGCTCTCCTACCAGGGCAAGCACGAGGAGGCGATCGCGGAGTGCCGGCACGCCATCGCCGTGGACCCGACCTTCGGCAACCCGTACAACGACATCGGCGCCTATCTCATCGAGCTCGGCCGGGAGGAGGAAGCGATCGAGTGGCTCGAGCGCGCCAAGACGGCGCCCCGCTATGAGCCCCGTCACTACCCCTACCTCAACCTCGCGTGGATCTACGCCCGCCAGCACAAGGTCCGCGAGGCGATCGACCAGCTCCAGAGCGTGATCGCGATCGAGCCCGAACACACGGGTGCGCGCAAGGAGCTGCACCGTCTGATCGGCATGCTGAATTGACCCGACTGCCCCTGACCTTCTACGACAACCGGCTTCTGTTCGGCCGTGCCGCGATCCCCGGCCAGGTCGCGTTCGAAGCCTCGGACCAGACCGTGCGTATCTATTCGCGACACGGGGCTACGCGCGCCAGCGACGAGCCGTTCCGCCCCTTCCTGCTCCTCTCCGACCCGGACCTGCTCAAGGGCTTCAAGGGTGAGGCAGCTGTCGTCCCGCTCGACGGAGACGGCGTTTTCCGTTGGCTGGCGGAGTTTCCCTCGTGGGGACAGTGCCTGAAGGCACGCGACCACCTCCAGCAATTCTCGGGCGGCACCGCCGACCCGCCCTGCCGCTTCCTCTCCGACCCCGTGCACCAGTTTCTCCTTCGCACGGGCCGGACGTCTTTTCTCGGCATGGCCTTCCGGGATCTCCGACGGATGGCGGTGGACATCGAGGTCACCACCGCGCCCGGCTTCGAATTCCCCAATGCCACACGCGAGGCCGATCGGATCATCGCCATCGCCATCGCCGATTCCGAGGGTTTCACGACCGTGCTCTCGGGGGC
>JBKPBU010000182.1:0-14540 GCA_046727015.1 Candidatus Methylomirabilota bacterium
GAAATCACCGTGCCGGCCGGCGTGACGGGCACCCTGACGGTCAAGGGCGACGAGATGAGCGGCACCGTTGCCGGCATGAGCGGCGCGAAAGTCACCCTCCGGCGTCAAAAGTAACGCCGCCGCCCCTCACAGAGCGCCCCGCTGGGCCAGGCTGATGAACCGCTCTCGACCGATGATGACGTGGTCGTGAATGCGCAGATCGAGAAGCTTTGAGCACTCGACAAGCTGGCGGGTGAGCCTGAGGTCCTCCCGGCTCGGGGTCGGATCGCCGCTCGGATGGTTGTGGAGAAGGACGATGGAGGCCGCGGACTCGAGGATGGCCGGCTTGAAGACCTCCCGCGGATGGACGAGGCTGGCCGACAGCGTGCCCTCGGAGACGACCACGTCCTTGAGCAGCCCGTTCTGGGCGTCGAGGAGAGCCAGCCTGAAGACTTCCTTCTTGAGGTCTTCCATCAGCGGTCCGTAGCGCGCGAAGACCTGCTCGGGGCTCGACAGTACGGGCCGCGCGTGGCCGTTGCGCGAGCGCAGCCGCCGCGTGATCTCGAAGGCCGCCGCCAGCCGCACCGCCTTGGCCCGCCCCACGCCGCGCACGCCCGCCACCTCGGCCACCTCGCGCCCCGCCAGCTCCTGGAGCGTCCCGAACAGCGTCAGGAGCCCATGCGCCACGTCGAGGGCGCTGATCCCCCTGGTGCCCGTGCCGAGCTGTATCGCCAGCAGCTCGGCATCGGACAACGCCGCGGCACCCTTGTGATACAGGCGCTCTCTGGGCCGCTCCTCCGCCGGCCACTCCGCGATGCGAAGCTCACCCGCCATGCCGCTCTCGTATCACGCGGCTCGGGGCGGGATCAATGTCCACTGTCTCAGACGCCCGCCAGGACCTCCGCGGGGCCCGTGAGGTCGATCTGACGGGGCTCGTCGCCCAGACCCGCGATGGTCGCGGTGATGGTGCGGGGCGGCAGGAGGGGCAGGAGCTTGTCGGCCCATTCGACGAGCGTGACGCCCTCGCCGTGGAGCATCTCCTCGACGCCCACGTCCATGAGCTCGGTCAGGCTCCCGGTGCGGTAGGCGTCCACGTGGTAGACGGGCAGCCGGCCCCGGTACTGGTTGACGAGGACGAAGGTCGGGCTCGTCACATCGGCGGTGACACCCAGGCCGCGCGCGAGGCCCTGGAGAAAGCAGGTCTTGCCCGCTCCGAGCGGCCCGATGCACGCCACGACATCGCCCCTGCCGAGCCGTGATCCGAGACGCTCACCCAGGGCCTGGGTCTCCCCGGCGCTGCGTGAGACGACCTTCATCGGACGGCGGGGTTGAGCGCCCCTGGAATCGCTTCGATGATGTCGGACGCTATGAGGCCCTCCTCCCCGCGGACGGCGGCGGCAAGGTCGCCCGCCAGTCCGTGGAGGACACATCCGGCCTGGAGCGCCGCCAGCGCATCGAGGTGGCGGGCGAGGAAGGCGCCGATCATGCCGGTCAACACGTCGCCGCTGCCGCCCGTGGCCATGCCCGGATTGCCCGTGTGATTGATGAAGACGATCCCGTCCGGACCACCGAGCACGCTCCGCGCGCCTTTGAGCACCAGGTGAACGTGGTGGCGGACGCAAAATTCTCGCACGGTTTCGATGCGGTCGGCCTGGACCTCGGCCACCGAGGTCCCGAGCATCCGCGCCATCTCCCCGGGGTGGGGCGTCAGCACGCGCGGCGCCGGCGCGTCGTCGAGCAGGTCCAGGTGACCCGCGAGCGCCGACAGCGCATCCGCGTCGACGACCATCGGCCGGTCGACCTCGGCGACGAGCGCGCGGGCGAGGGCCTGGCTCTCGGGGTCCAGGGAGAGCCCGGGTCCGAGCGCCACCGCGTCGCGATGAGAGGCGAGCTCGAGGACGCGGTCCTTGGCCTTGAAGGAGACGGACATGGCCGCGGTTTCCAGCAGCGGCTCGGTCATGAGCTCCATGCCGAACGCGGCGACGATGGGCTGCTGAGAGGCCGCCGTCGCCACCGTGCACAGGCCGACCCCGCTCCTGAGGGCGGCGCGGCCGGCCAGCGCCGCGGCCCCGCTCTTGCCCATCGACCCCGCCACGACCACGAGGTGGCCGTAGATGCCCTTGTGGGCATCGGGCTTGCGCTTTGGAAAGTACCCGCTCACGGAGGCTTCGCCGATCAGGAAGGTGGTGATGCCTCGCCGGACTTCCTCCTCGGGGATGCCGATGGGAACCACTACCATGCGCCCGGCGTACTCGGCGGCGGGATAGAGGACCAGCGAGCGTTTGTAGCCTGCGAACGTCACCGTGAGCGTGGCACGCACGGCCGGGCCGAGCAGGGCCCCCCCGTCCGAGCCCAGGCCGGAGGGCAGATCGAGCGCGACCACGACACATCCCGTTCTCGCCGCCGACCCATTCAGCCGCTCGATGACGTGAGCGACAAGCCCGTGGGCTGGTCCGGTGAGCCCGGTGCCGAGGAGCGCGTCCACGATGAGATCGGCCTCCTCGAGCCCGGCCGAAATCGTCGGGAGCTGGCCGCTGCCGCGGACCTCCTCGATCTTGCCCCGCCAGCGCGCGAGCGCCTGGGCCGCATCTCCCTTCACGTCTGCGCGCCGGCCGACCAGAAGGACGCGGACTCGCGCGCCCTTGGCCTTGAGATGGCGGGCAGCCACGAATCCGTCACCGCCGTTGTTGCCCTTGCCGCAGAGGACGACGACCCGCTTGCCCCGGACGGGCGCCCACTCGCGGCCGATGACGTCCGCGGCGCCGCGGCCGGCATTCTCCATGAGCCGCGGGCCGGAGATCCCGAGCGTGGCGATCGCGCGGGCGTCGAGGGCGCGCATCTCGGCGGCCGTGAAGACCGGCCACATCCCTACTTGGCTCTCGCGGAGGCCAGAAGATCGGCCCCCTGGGTCAGGAAATCGGCGAGCACGGCCGTGTAAGCGTCCCGGTAGGTCGTGCGCGCCACCTTGGGCAGCTCGATGTGCAGCGACCTGTCCGAGCGGCCGAGGAGGCCGCCCGCTTTGGAAGCCGAAGCGGTGTAGCGCAGCGTATCCACCGGCTCGACGAGAATCTCGAGCTTCGGAGCATTGGGCTGCCCGCTCAGATGGGCGTCGCGCACGAGCTCGAGGAGGGTCTTGAGCTGCCAGGCGTCTTCCTTGGTGACGCCGACGGTGGCGATCTCGATGCGCCCCGCCGTATCCTGGTGGGCGTTGCCGTGGATCTCGACGTAGAAACGCAGCGGCCCCTGGGCCACCTCGGCGACCAGGCGGCCGTATCCCTCGTACACGCGACGGGCGGCCTCGGTCTCCGCTTCGGAGCGCGGCGGATCGCCGGCCACGCCCTCGGTCGGGCGGTTGACGTTGTAGCGGCGCCCCGGGGAGTCGAGCGAGCCCTCGCCCGTGACGACGACCGCGCCGAAGCCGGTCCGGCGCGCCAGCTCGAGGCCCATGAGGTCGGTGGCGATGTCGGTGCTGCCGTGAGGCACCCCGATGACGTAGCCCGGACGGCCCTTCTGGACGTTGAAGCTGCCGGGCCCCGGCGTGATTGGAAGCGGGAGCGGGCGCGACGCAGCGCCGACGGACACGGGCTGTTTCCCCCCGATGAGCCCCGCGCAGCCCGAGAGGAGCAGCGCGAAAGCCAGTGCGAAGCTAGGTGCGGCCGACCCCGGCATCCGGCAGGTCTCCCACGAGCAGCGCCTGGGCCATGGCGTAGTCGCCGTCGTGGGTGAGCGACAGCAGCACGCGTGAGCCGCCCCTGGCGAGGGCGATGGCCCGCGAGCGCCCCGTGAGCACCATGGTCGGAGCCTGCCCGCGCTCGCGACGGACCTCGAGCTCGCGCCAGTTGACGCCCATGCGGAGGCCCGTGCCGAGCGCCTTGAGCGTCGCCTCCTTCGCGGCAAACCGCGCCGCCAGGTGAGGAATCGGGTCGCGGCGGCGCCGGCAGTAGGCGATCTCCGCCTCTGTGAAAACGCGCCGGAGAAAGCGATCGTCCCAGCGTTCCACGACGCGGCGGAGCCTCGGGATCTGGGCCAGGTCCACCCCGATTCCCTTGACCTCTGTCATGCGGCGCGCCTCCCGGTGGAAGACTTCGCCCGGCAGGAGGGCCTCTTCGCGCACGCGCTCATCGCGCGCCGACCGCCTTCTTGATGATGCGCGAGAGCTCCGACGCGATCCCCTCGATACGTGCCTGGTCCTCGCCCTCGATCATGACGCGCGCCAGGTTTTCCGTGCCCGAGTAGCGGAGGAGGATGCGCCCGGCTGCGCCCAGCTCGCGCTCGCGGGCCGCCTGGCGGTCGGCGAGGCCGGGAATCGAATCCAGCGGCGGCTTCTCGCGCACGCGGACGTTGAGGAGCACCTGCGGAAACTTCCTCAGGCAGGATGCGAGGGCGGAGAGCGGCTGCCCCGTCTCGCGCATCACGGCCAGAAGCTGGAGCGCCGAGACGAGACCGTCGCCCGTCGCCGTCTGGTCGAGAAAGAGCAGGTGGCCCGACTGTTCGCCTCCAAGATTCGCGCCGCTCTTGACCATCTCTTCGAGGACGTAGCGGTCGCCCACCTGGGTCTTGACCGTGCGGATGCCTGCCTCGGCCAGGGCCTTGTCGAGACCCAGGTTGGCCATGACCGTGGTCACCACGATGCCCATCTTGAGCCGGCTGTTCGCCGCGAGGTGCCGACCGCAGATGGCGAGGGCGTAGTCGCCGTCCCGGATTTCTCCGGTCTCGTCCACGGCGATCAGCCGGTCGCCGTCGCCGTCGAACGCGAGCCCGATGTCCGCCCCGATGGCGCGCACGCGGCGCTGGAGACGCTCGGGATGGAGCGCGCCCGACTTGTGATTGATGTTGAGTCCATCGGGCCTCGCCGCCAGGACGACGATCCTGGCGCCGAGGGCACGGAAGAGGCGGGGCGCGACGCGCGATGTGGCGCCGTGGGCGCAATCGAGAGCCAGCGTCAGACCGCCCAGGTCGAAGGGAAAGGTCTGGCGCGCGTGGGCGACGTACTCGGCCTCGGCACGGTCGTAGTGGACGAGTCGCCCCACGGAGGCGCCGGTGGGCTTCGGGGCGTGGTCCGGACCGCCCAGGCGCGCCTCGATCTCGTCCTCCCAGCTGTCCGGGAACTTGGAGCCCTCGGAAGAGAAGATCTTGAGGCCGTTGTCCTGGAAGGCATTGTGGGATGCCGAGAGCATGACGCCGCCGTGGGCCTCGAGGCTTCGCGTCAGATACGCGATCCCGGGCGTCGGCAGCACACCGACCGCGAAGACGTCGGCCCCCGCCGACAACGCGCCGGAGACGAGCGCGCCCTCGAGCATGGGTCCCGACAGCCGCGTGTCTCGCCCCACGACGAGACGGACCTTCGCGGTGCCGTGGTGCTCGAGAAGTGTCGCAACGAGCTGGCGCCCGAGCCGGAAGCTCAGCTCTGTCGTCAGCGGCTCCTCGTTCGCGACGCCGCGGATGCCGTCCGTGCCGAAGAGGCGCCCCATCAGCGTTCCCGGGCGAGCACGACGCGCACGATGCCGGGATTCACGCGCACCACACTGACACCGGGCGGCACCGCGATCTGCTCCGGTCCCAGGCTGATCACCAGGTCTCCGGGGCGGGCGCCGACCAGGCTTACCCTCGCCCGGAGCGACTCCGGCGACACGCGCGAGAGCGCGGCTCTCAACCCGTGGAGCTGCACCTCGACAGTGTCGGGCGTCTCGCCGGTCACCACGAGCCCAGGGGGCAGCGAGTCGAGCTCGAGCGGCAGCGAGAGCACGACGTTGGTCTTCTCGGAGGTCATCACGAAGCTCCAGAGTCCCGCTGAAAAGACCAGTGCCAGAAGCTTGAGCTCCCAGTGTCGCGTCAAGAGCGGAAGCATTGTTCGCCGTCCTTCACTTTCTGAGCCATCCGCGGGCCGGAATCCACCAGGGATGTTCGACAGGCGACGGCACGGCTTCCAGCGAGAAGAGCTCGGCCAGGCGGCGGCGAAGGGCGTCGGAATCGAGCGGGCTCTCCATGCGGCCCTCGACGGCCAGCGAGATCCGACCGCTTTCCTCGGAGACCACCAGCACGATCGCGTCGGTCTCCTCGCTGAGCCCGAGGGCCGCGCGGTGCCGCGTCCCCATCGCGCGTCCGAGCTGGGCATTGCGGGACAGCGGCAGAAAGCCGCCCGCCGCGGCCACGCGCCCGCCACGAATGAAGACGGCTCCGTCGTGCAGGGGCGAGTACGGCAGGAAGAGGCTCTCGAGCAGATCGGCCGAGACCAGAGCGTCGAGCGGCACGCCGAGCTCGACGTAGTTGCGCAGCCCCGTCGCCCGCTCCAGCACCATGAGCCCGCCGATGCGCTTGCCGGCCAGCGACTCCGCGGCTTTGACCACTTCGTCGAGCAGATGGCCCTGCTGCTCGCGTTCCGCCCGCGTCACCACGCCGAAGAACGGGTTCTGGCCCACCTGGGCCAGGGCGCGTCGCAGCTCGGGCTGGAAGAGCACGATGAGGGCGAGCACCCAGAAAGACCAGAAGTTGTCGAGGATCCAGCTGGTGCCATAGAGCTCGAACCGGTGGGCGAGGAAGGACCCGGCCATGAGGGCGCCGAGCCCGAGCATCATCTGGACGGCGCGCGTCTCCTTGAACATGACGAAGACGCGATAGAGCACCAGCGCGACCAGGAGGATGTCGATCGCGTCCCGCAACCGGAAGGCCTGGATGACCGGCCACATGCTCAGCCGCCCTCGCGCGCGCGGCGTATGGCCTCGGCCACGCGCACCGCCTGGACGGTCTCTCCGACGTCGTGGGCCCGGATCAGGCTGGCACCACCCAGCACCGCCGCCGTGACGGCGGCCAGCGATCCGGGCAGGCGCCGCCCCGGATCGGGCTCGCCGGCAATCTCTCCCACGAAAGATTTGCGCGAGACGCCGATGCAGACCGGTCGACCCAGGTCGCGGAGGCGGCCGAGAGTGGCGAGGATCGCACAGTCCCATTCGTGCCAGGCGATGCCACGACGCCTGAAGAAGCCGATGCCGGGATCCACCACCACCCGCTCCTCGCGGATGCCCGACTGGATCGCGAGACGCAGGCTTTCTTCGAGAAGCTCCATGACGGTATCGACAGGCGGCTGCCCCTCCGCGCCCCCCCGCTCCGACGCCATGAGGATGAGGCCCGCTCCCGCTCTGGCGACCAGAGGGGCGAGAGCAGGATCGGCAGTGAGCCCGCGGACGTCGTTTATGATCGCCGCCCCCGCCTCGAGAGCGGCCCGGGCCGGCTCCGCGCGGCTGGTATCCGCCGAGACAGGGACCCCGAGCTTCGAAGACAGGACGTCCACCGCCCAGCCGAGTCGCTCCGCCTCCTCGGAGGCGGAGATGGAGCCGGACAGGTAGGGAGCCGTGGACATGGCCCCCACGTCCAGGATCGACGCCCCTTCGCGCGCCATGCGCTCGGCCGCGCGCAGGAGGTCGTCGCCGCCTGTGACCACGGAGCCCGCGTAGAAGGAGGCGGGACTGACATTGAGCGCGCCCATCACCGCCACGGGAAGGCCGTCGCCCAGATGCACCCCTGCCAGCGTCGCTCGGATCGGGGTGGTCACGCCAATAAAAATACCACCGACGGCGAGGCCAATGGTATCGGAAATGCTCGGGAAAGAACCGGAATCAGGCGGGCGTCGGCGCTTCCTGGAAGGGCCGGGTCAGGAGCACCCGGTTGATTTCTTCTCCGTCGAGCGTCTCGCGCTCGAGAAGGGCACGAGCGAGCAGGTGGAGCTTCTCGAGGTTCGACTCGAGAAGGTGGCGGGCGCGCGACGCGCAGTCCGTCACGATGCGCTTGATCTCGGAGTCGATGAGGATGGCCGTCTCTTCGCTGTAGTCCTTCGGGCGCGATACCTCGCGGCCGAGAAAGACGTGCTCCTCGGCCTTGCCGAAGGTGAGCGGCCCCATCTTGTCGGACATGCCCCACTCGCAGACCATCTTCCGCGCCACGTCGGTCGCCTTCTCGAGGTCGTTGCCGGCGCCGGTCGTTTGCTGCTGGAAGACGATCTCTTCGGCGGCGCGACCGCCGAGCAGGATGGTGATCTGGTTGACCAGGAACTCCTTGGAGTAACTGTAGCGATCATCCGTGGGCAGCTGCATGGTCAGACCCAGCGCGCGCCCGCGCGGGATGATCGTCACCTTGTGCAGCGGATCGGCGCCGGGCAACAGGTACGCGACGAGCGCGTGCCCGCCCTCGTGGTAGGCGGTCGTGCGCTTCTCGGCCTCGGGGATGATCATGGAGCGCCGCTCCACGCCCATCAACACCTTGTCCTTGGCATTCTCGAAATCCATCATCTCGACCGTCTTCTTGTCCTGCCGCGCCGCGAGGAGCGCCGCCTCGTTGACGAGGTTGGCGAGGTCCGCGCCCGAGAAGCCCGAGGTGCCGCGCGCGAGGACGTTCAGGGCCACGTTCGGGGCGAGCGGGATGCGGCGCGAGTGGACCTTGAGAATTTCCTCGCGCCCCTTGACGTCGGGCCTGGCCACCACCACCTGCCTGTCGAAGCGGCCGGGACGGAGCAGCGCGGGATCGAGGACGTCGGGGCGGTTGGTGGCGGCGATCAGGATGACGCCCTCGTTCGTCTCGAAGCCGTCCATCTCGACCAGGAGCTGGTTGAGCGTCTGCTCCCGCTCGTCGTGGCCGCCCCCCAGCCCCGCGCCGCGGTGACGGCCCACCGCGTCGATCTCGTCCATGAAGATGATGCAGGGTGCGTGCTTCTTGCCCTGCTCGAAGAGATCGCGCACGCGCGACGCGCCGACGCCGACGAACATCTCCACGAAATCGGATCCCGAGATCGAAAAGAACGGAACGTTGGCCTCCCCCGCGATCGCCTTGGCGAGCAGGGTCTTGCCCGTTCCGGGAGGCCCGACCAGCAGCACGCCCTTCGGGATCTTGCCCCCCAGCTTCTGGAACTTGGGCGGGTCCTTCAGGAACTCGATGATCTCCCGCAGCTCTTCCTTGGCCTCTTCCACGCCCGCGACGTCCTGGAAGGTGACCTTGTTCTGCTTCTCCGAGATGAGCCGCGCGCGCGCCTTGCCGAAGGACAGCGCCTTGGCGCCGCCGCCCTGCATCTGCCGCATGAAGAAGATCCAGACCCCGATGAACAGCAGCATGGGCACCCACTGGAGCACGTAGGCGTACCAGGGGTTGCTGTCCTCGGGCTCGACGGCGATCTTGACGCCCTTGTCCTTGAGCGCCTTGATCAGGTCGGGGTAGTCGGCCGTGAAGGTCCGGAACGTGTTCCCGTCGGCCAGCTTGCCGCTGACCGATTTGCCGCGAATCAGCACTTCCCTGACCTCGCCAGACTCGACCCGCTTGAGAAAATCGGAAAAGACCATCTTGTCGCGCGAAGGCTGGCTCGCCTGGAAGACGTTGAACAGGACGATGACGATGAGGCCGATCACCATCCACAAGGCGAGGTTCTTGTAGAAAGGCGAGTTCATAGCGCTTTGAGTATAGCACACGGGTGCTAGCGGTCCGGGCGCCGCCTTGCATCTGGACCCTTCTCGACGCCCTCTACGTTCTCGCCGCCCTCTCGGTCTCTTCGAGGATGTGGATGTCGGGGAGGCCCCGGTACAAGCCGCCCAGATCAAAGCCGTAGCCGAGCACGAAATGGTCCGGGATGGCGAAGCCCACGTAGTCGAGCGACACGTCGACCTGGCGGCGCTCGACCTTGTCGAGGAGGGCGCAGATCCGGAGGCTGCGGGGGTGGCGCGTCTCCAGGTTGCGCCGCAGGTAGTCGAGGGTCCAGCCGCTGTCCACGATGTCCTCCACGATGACGACGGCCCGCCCTTCGATGGACATGGAGAGGTCCGACGTCAGGCGGACGGAGCCGGACGAGCGCGCGCCCGCCCCGTAGGACGACACGCCCATGAAGTCCATGGCGATGGGCACGGGGATGGTCCGGATGAGGTCCGCCATGAACACCACCGCGCCCTTGAGCACACCCACGAGCAGCGGGACGCGCCCGGCGTGCTCGCGGGCGACGGCGCGCCCGAGCTCACCGACCCGGGCGGCGATCTCTTCGCGGGAGATGAGCACCCGGCCGAGGCCCTGGGGCATGGGTTGACCTGTGCGGGGGACCTACCGGGGCGTGATGAACGCGGCCACAGAGCGCTCGCCACGGAGCCGGTCGGCCATGCGCTGGGCATCGAGCTTGCTCTTGAAGGCGCCGATGCGGACCCGGTAGTTCGTCTGGCCGTCGCTGGCGGGGGCCGACGCGACGTACACGTCGAAGCCTGCCTTCTTGAGCTGTCGCTGGAGAGCGTCCGCCTGCGCCTGCGTCGTGAAAGCCGCGACCTGCACCGACCAGAGGCCAGCAGGGGCCGCCTGTGCATGCGCCGCTGCGGTGTCAGGCGCCTCCGCTTTCTCCGCGATGGTCTCGCCCCGGCTCGCGTACGGATACGGCGGTGGCGGAGCCTCGGCTCGCGCGGGCGCCGAGACGGGCTGCGCCTTGGCCTTGTCTTCCGGGCGCTGGGAGGCGTCGGCGAGTCCGCGGCCCAGGGGAGCGGTGAGCGTCTGGTAGAACGTCAGCTTCTGGTCGATCGCAGGCGCCGGCTCGACGTCGGCACCGGACAGTCCGCCCCGCTTGCCGGGAGGCACGATCTTCCGTGCGCCGCTCTCGGCGCTCGCCGAGACGGAGACAGGGCGGCTCCATTGGCGTCCCACGAGCACGCCCAGCGTGAAGGTGAGCCCCATGATGACAGCCGCCGCGGAGACGAGCGCAATCCACTGGATCCTGCCGGGGCCGCTCTTGACCCGCCCTCTCGCCGGACTCACATGCTCTCCGGAGCCGAGACGCCGAGGAGGCCGAGGCCGTTTCGCACCACCTGGCCTACCGCGGCGGACAGCCCGAGCCGCGCCAGCGTCAGCGGGCGGTCTTCGGTGATCACGCGATGGGATTTGTAGTACGGGTGGTAGAGACCCGCGAGCTCGCTCAAGTAGTAGGCGACGCGGTGCGGCTCGCGGGCCCGCGCGGCCGATTCCACGAGCCGGGGATACTGGAGCAACCGCTTGATCAGGCTCTGCTCCTCGGGCAGTCTCAGCGGGCGGAAGTCGACCTGGTCCCACGGCGGCAGCGTGACCTTCTGCTCCGCCGCGGTGCGAAACAAGCTCGAGACGCGCGCATGGGCGTACTGGACGTAGAAGACCGGGTTGTCGGCGGACTGCCGCGTCGCCACCGCCAGGTCGAAGTCGAGCGGGCTGTCATGCCGGCGGGTCAGGAAGGTGAAGCGCGCGGCGTCCCTGCCGACCTCTTCGATCAGCTCCTCCATGAGGACGAACTCGCCGCGGCGCTTCGACATCCGCACCGGCTGGCCGTCGCGCAGGAGGGTCACGAGCTGCACGATCAGCACGTCGAAGCTGTCGGGCGGGTGGCCCAGCACCTGCATCGCCGCCCTCATCCGCGGGACGTGACCGTGGTGGTCGGGACCGAGAAAGTCGATGACCGTATCCATCCCGCCGAACTTGCCGAAGTGGTGGAAGCCGATGTCGACGGCGAAGTAGGTCAGCTCACCGTCGGACTTGCGCAGCACGCGGTCCTTGTCGTCGCCGAAGGCGGTCGAGCGGAACCAGAGGGCGCCGTCCTGCTCGTACGTGTGCCCGGCGGCGGTGAGCGCCTCGATGGCGCGCTCGGGCAGCCCGGCCTGCCGCACGTCGCGCTCTTCGTGGACCCAGCGGTCGAAGGCGGTGCCGTAGGCCTCCAGCACCTCCCGCTGGCCCCGCACCAAGCGCTCGACGGCCCTCCGGCCGACGCGCGGGACGCGCTCTCCCTCCGGCAGCGCGGCCAGGGCGCGCAGGGCGGCGGGATCGGCGGCGATCCACTCCTTGACGAGGTCCACGAGGTATTCGCCCGGGTAGGAATTCTCAGGAAGCTCGGCCGGCTCGCCGAGCGCCTGGCGGAGCCGCACGTCCACCGAGCGCGCGAGCGCGTCGAACTGGTTGCCCGCGTCGTTGACGTAGAACTGGGTCTGGACGCCGTGGCCCTGCGAGCGGAGGATGCGCGCGAGCGCGTCGCCCACCGCGGCGGCCCGGGCATTGACGATGACGAGCGGGCCCGTCGGGTTGGCCGACACGAACTCGAGGAGAAAGCGGCGGCCGCGGCCCGCGTCGCTCGTGCCGTAGGTGTCGCCGGCCGCGAGGACGCCCTTGAGCGCCTCCGCGCACCAGTCGGGCGCGAGGAAAACGTTGAGGAAGCCCGGACCGGCGATCTCGAGCCGGTCGACGAGCCCGCTCTTGGGAAAGTGGCTCACGATGGCTTCCGCGATCTGCCGCGGCGCCTTCCTCGCGGGACGCGCGAGTGCCATGGCGACGTTGGTCGCGTAGTCACCGTGGGCTTCGTCCCGCGGCACTTCCCACGCCACGTCGTCCGGCATGGGCAGGCCCGCGCCGGTCAGCGCTTCTCTCAATGCTTTCGCCAAGTGTTCGGTGATGGTGTCATGCATTCCCGGCTCGTTAAGACACGAATCGCCGCGCGTGGCGGCGTCGATTGATGATACGCCCCGCCTCTCGCGGGCCGAAAGAAATTGGCGCGCCGAGGAAGAAAAAACTTAACGCGACGCGTGATGATGTGGGTCCTGCGCGCGAGGGCCCAAGATCTGGTGGGCGTCGATCAGGGGAAGACGCGAAGCACGACGAGCGCACCGACCAATGCCACGGCCGCGGCCGCGGCGAAGACGCGTACGGCGCGGTCGACGGCCGACACGTCCGGCGACGGTCCGTCGCCGAGCCGATAGTGCCCGCGCTTCTCGAGCGTCACGCCGAGCGCTCCCGCCATGCCCGCCATCGTCTGCCCGGCGTTCGGGCTCGAGGTCGATGCGCCATCCCGCCGCCACACGGCCCACGCGCGCGACCCGGACTCGCCGGCGATCCGTGCCCCGGCCACGACCGCGAGCGCGGCCAATCTCGCCGGGACGAGGTTCAGCAGGTCGTCGAGCCGCGCGGAAGCCCCGCCAAGCCGCTCGAGCATGCCCTCGCGGTAGCCGATCATCGCGTCGGCGGTGTTGACCGCGCGGTACGCCCAGGCGCCCGGCGCGCCGCCCACGAGATAGAAGCAGAGCGGTGCGACCCAGCTGTCCGTCAGGTTCTCCGCCAGCGACTCGACGGCGGCCGACGCCGTCGCCCCCTCGTCGAGGCCGTCGACGGAGCGGCTCACCAGATCACGGCTCGCCGCCGCGCGCGCCCCGGCGAGATCGCCGGCCTCGAGCCCGTCGCGCACCTTCCCCACCGCCCTCGTGAGATCGCGAAGGGAGAAACTGCATTTCAGCAGCCATGCCCGCGCGAGCAGGCCGAGAGGCCACGGGAGCCAGCCCGCGGCGGCCTGCGCGGCCAGCGCTCCCATAGCGGCGGTGATCGTGACCACCACGATGAGGAAGGCGCCAAAGAGGACGAGCACTTCCCCCGGTACGTGGGCGGCCCAGCGCCGGCCGAGGGCGATCAGCTGCCCGATCCAGGCCACGGGATGGAATCGGCTCGGCGGATCGCCCAGCAGGAGATCGAGCGCGACGGCCAGGAGCAGGACGGTCACGCTGCTAGCGGAGCTGGAAGACGACGGGCAATCGCACCCTCAGCGTCTGGCGCTTCGGGTGCTCGGGCAGAGGCTGAGGCTGGAGCGACCTCACGGCCTCGACGGCGGCGTCGTCGAGGAGGGCGTGGGAGGAGGACGAGACCACGGCGATGTCGCGGATGCGACCGGAGGGCTCGAGCACCAGCTCGATCTCGACGCGGCCGTCGAGCCCGCGCCGCCGCGCCGCCAAAGGGTAGACCACCGATTCCTGAATGCGCTGCCTGAAGCGGGCGAGATACGGCCCGAACTCGGGCGGGACTTCGCCGCGCCCCGCGCCCGGGCCCGCGAGGGCAAGCCGGGACCCGCCTCCGCCGACGACGCCCTGTGACGCTCCCGAATGCGCCAGCATATCGCTCGTGACTTCCCTGACTGTGCCGCCACCGGTGTCAGCCGCGGGGGGCTCAGCCGCGGGCGCCGGAGCCGTCTGATCGGCCGGCGCGGCCTCGCGGGAGGCGGAGAAGGAGGGCGCAGGCACCGGCGCCGTCTCGGCGGGAGGCGCCGGAGCGGACGGTTCGGGTGCCCGGGGAGCCCGCCCGCTCATCCGCCGCGCCTCGCGAGCGGGTGGGACTGCAGCTTTGCTCCCGCGAGTCTCTCCCGCGCGTGCCGTGCGCTCGTCACCGGCCGGGGAGGCGCCAGTAAGGTCGACGAAGAGAGGCTCGGGCTGGCGAAGGCTCGTGGCCAGTGCCAGCAGGGCCGCGACCGCGCCCACATGCAGCGTGGCGGAGCCCAGGAATGCCAGCACTCGGGCGCGGCCGATCATCCGTTCCGCTCCTGCCAGCCTCGTATGCCGGCCTCAAGAGCCCTGCGAGCGGCCTGGGCCACGGTCCAGCCGAGCTCGCTGGCCGGCCCGCCAAAGCAGTGACGGGCGCCACGGCCCGTCGCCGCGATCACTACCGCGTCGGTCGAGGTGCCGCTGACCAAGCCGCCGGCGGCGTCCCGGACTCCCGCTTCCTGCAACAGGAGCGCCTTGACCTCGGTGACCGTCATGATCGCGTTCACGAGCGCGGCCGGC
>JBKPBU010000183.1:0-10495 GCA_046727015.1 Candidatus Methylomirabilota bacterium
GAGCACGCCGAGCTGGCCTCCGACGATCGTGATCACGGGGATGAGCGCGTTCTTCAGCGCGTGCTTGTAGACGACGATCCTGCCGGCCAGGCCCTTCGCCCACGCCGTGCGCACGTAGTCCTCGCGCAGGACCTCGAGCACTGTCGAGCGCGTCATGCGCATCGTCGCCGCCGACAGGCGGAAGCCGAGGATCGCCGCCGGAAGGAGAAACTGCTGGAGGTTCCTCCACGGCGAGTCCCAGAGGCTGACGTAGCCGATCGGCGGGATCCAGTGGAACCAGATCGCCGCGAAGGTGATGACGAGGGTCGCGAGCCAGAAGTCGGGTATCGAGAGGCCGGAGACGGCGACGACGCGCCCGGCGTAGTCGGAGGCCGAGTCCTGCCGCGTTGCCGAGAGCACCCCGACGGGAATCGCGATGATAAGCCCCAGGATGATCGCGAGGGCCGCCAGCTCGAGGGTGACGGGAATCGCCTTCTTCAGCGCCACCGCGATCGGCTCGTTCGTGAAGATGGAGTAACCCGGGTTGAGGCTGACCATCTGCCAGAGCCAGATCCCGTACTGCTCGACGTAGGGCCGGTCGAGCCTCAGCTCCATACGCAGCTTTTGAAGGTCCTTCGCGCTGACGTTGCCGGACTCGCCCATCAACGCGGTCAGGGCGTCGCCGGGCATGACCCGCATGAGCCCGAAGACGATGAGCGAGGAAAGCAGGAGCACCGGGACCGACAGCAGCAGCCGCCGGATCACGTACTTGTACATGGCTTCTCGCCCGACCGCCTACCCGGCGCCTTCCCCCACCTTACTTGTCCAGCCACGCCCGGGCGAGGGTTGGCGAGCCGTACCCGTCCGTGCGGCGCAGGGCGCGCGAGGCCATGTTCCGCATCTGAGGCTGGTAGACCAGGAAGCCGTTGTCGTACGGCATCCACATCCTCAGCACCTGGTCGTACTCGCGATCCACGATCTTCTTGGCGATCGCGCGCTGCTCGGTGCGGTCCGGCGTCCGGCGCAACTTTGTGGTCAGGTCATCGATGACTGGGTCGTTGACGCGGAAGAAATTTTTCGTGGACTTCGAGTGCATGTACATGTACGTCCGCTCGTCGAGGCCGATCGCGTGGCCCGACTGGAACCCCCACGACATGCCGTCCCACTTGCTGTCGACGTAGCGGCCGTAGTAGGTCGTGTAGTCGAGCTTCGTGATCTTGACGTCGATGTTGAGGTTCTTCTTGAGATCGCTCTGCACGAGCTGCACCTGTGACGTCATCTGCGGGAAATACTCGTAGTAGAAGAGCGTCGTCTCGAAGCCCTTGCCGTGGCCAGCCTCCGCCAGGAGCTTCTTCGCCTCCTCCGGCTTGTACTGCCACCACGGGCCGAGGTCCTTCGCCGTGGGCTGCTTGTCCTGGTAGTAGAGGTACGGTACGCCCCAGCCGAGAATGCCGTGACCCTCGTAGACCGTGTCCACCTGCTTTTGGCGGTCGATGGCCATCGACACGGCGCGCCGCACCCGCAGGTCGTTGAACGGCGGCCGGTCCTGCGCCAGCGCCACGCCGAACGGCGCCAGCGTGTTGTGATACGCCTGTACGATAGCGTTGGGGTTCGTCTTGCGGATCGCCTCGACGTCGCTGAGGCTCGCGCGCCAGATGAGGTCGCTCTGCCCGGTGCGAAACGCCGCCACGCGAGTGGCGTCATCCGGCGCCGAGAGAATGATGTACTCGTCGACGTACGGGCGGCCCTTGTCGTAGTAGTCGGGGTTCCGCTGGAGCACGAGGCGCACCTTGCGGGTGTGCTCCTTGAGGATGTACGGGCCCGTCCCGATCTGGCGCTTCTTGAGATCGCCGTCCTCCTCCAGGACTTCACGCGGGAAAATGACGGTCACTGGCTCGGCGAGGTTCTGGGCGAACAGCGTGTTGGGAGTCTTGAGATGGATGCGCAGCGTGTACTTGTCCGGCGTTTCCATCCCTTCGATTTCCTGGAAGGTGAACGCCTGCACACCTTCCTTCGCGTACTGCTCGTAGCAGTACTTGACGTCGGCTGCGACGAGCTCGCGCCCGTTGAGCGGCGCCACGTTCTGCCACTTGACGCCCTGCCGAATCTTGAAGGTCCAGACCCGGTTGGCGGAGTCGCTCTGCCACGACTCGGCAAGATCGCCCTTGAGGGTCAGGTCCGTGACACCGGCCACCTCGTCGGTGTACAGGTAGCGGACGAGCCGGTTACTGGTGAGCCCGGCGAACTGGAAGAGCCCGACCGACTGCGTCATCCGGGGATCGATCATCGGCGGATCCCACGCAGAAGCCCGGGTGAGCCTACCGCCCGGCTTCGCCGGCTTTGTGCTGACAGGGATCCACTCGGGGTAGGAGGCCGGGGTCGAGGCGAAGGCTCGCCCCCTTCCCGTGCCGGCGACGAGGGCCGTTGCGCCCACGCCGGTCAGTCCCGCTCGCTTCAGGAACTCGCGCCGGTCGACTCGCCGGCGAACGCCCATCGGGCCAGGAATGTCCTTTTTCATTGTGGCTCTCCTTCTCTCTTCGCCTGTGAAGGAAGGAACCGTCCGGAACCCGAGGCGTAGACCTGCCGGTAGTTTCCCCGAGTGCGGGAAAGATGCCGCAGGGGACCCGGGGAGTCAAGGGGATTCGGCGCCGAGGCGGAACGCGGTGCGGCACGAACCCATGGACTCAGCGGCCGGCGCGCTTGAGGGTGAACCTCTGCGGGACGTTGTCGGCGCCAATCCCCGCGCCCTGGAGCGTCTCGCCGTCGAGGCGGGCCGCGTACTCAACGGCGATGCTCTGTCCGCGGCCCGGGGCCCGCCTCGAATAGGTGCCGGCCATCTTGACCTGGTCGCCAGCGACGCTGACGGTGCCCGAGCCGTCGACCCCCGCGCCGAAGTGCGTGCTCCTGAGCGTCCAGCGGAGACCGCCGTCGTCCTCGAAGATCTGGATCGTGGCGGGACTGTCCCTGGGCGGGCCCGCCAGCCCGCGCTCGGAAAAGAGCAGGGTCCCGCGCCAGGTACCGACGAGCGCGCTCGCCTCGGACGACCCGACCGAGACGGGCGGCGCAGTCGCGACGACCGGCGCGGTCTTCAACCGCACCATGAACCTGGCATAGTCGCGGGCCATGTCGGAGAGCGCCTCGCGCATGTGGTCTTCGCTGTCGCCGCCGAAGATGCCGAAATAGGCCTCGCGCCGATCTGCCGTCACGACCATCACCGCGCCAGTCTGCACGTCGATGAGCCGGGTTTCCGCCTGGGCCTTGGCGGCGCCGGCGCCGAAGCCGACCATGTAGCGCAGGGCCCGCGAGCCGGGATCGAGCTTGGTGATGGTGCCCTCGAGCCGCAATGCCGGCTGATCCCCCGGTGAGAACTGGGTCTCGCCCAGGTTCACCACGCGGTCGAAGAGGCCCGTCGCGCGCAGCCGCGCGACCATCTCGCTCTGGAGCGCGACAGGAAAGAGCGCGGCGTACTTCTTGTCCTCCTCATCTTTGACCAGCGAAGCGGGAACGGTGAAGCGATCCACCAGGAACAGCGGGTACCGCTTGAGCTCGAAGCCTCCCGCGACGCCGACCAGCCCCGCGTCGGGATCTTCGGTGACGGGTGTCAGGCCGCCGGCGCCCGCGGGACTCTCGGGCGGCCTGGCCATGGCGCCCATACAGCCGCTCACCAGCAGCGCGGTGGCCAGCACGACCGCTGCTCTCATCGACCATCCTCCGTCGCTTCGCAAGTCGAGGCGATGAACCGCCGGGAGTCTAAGCGGCCCGCTCGCGGGCGTCAAGTGGCGCTCGGCCTCGGCGGCCACCACTGCGCGGGAACGGCAGGCCTGGTGTCGAAGAGTGTCGCTCGACCTGCTCCGCGCGCCCAGGCCGCTCGACGTAACTCATCGGTCCTGAAGGCGGACCGCTCGGGCGCCTGTCATGTGAAGCAGGAGCGGGAGCTGGCAGAGGGCTTGCAGCCTCCACGAGCAAGAGGCCAAACCATGCGCAATCTCGTCGTCTGGAATGTCGTGGTCGCCGCCGTCCTCGGCGGGCTCTACGGCGTCCTGCTCCAGCTGGTACTCGGGAGGGGCGGGGTCGGTCGCACCGCGCTCAAGACGATCGCCATCGTCATGCTGACGGGGGCGACCACGCCGTATGTCGCCCCGGCTCTCCGCGGCTTTGCCGCCCCCATCCTGCCGAAGAGCCGAGTGGAGCGCGCAGTCGAGAGCTTCGAGGCCCGGCTCACCGCGCTTCCCGAGTGGCAGGAGCGCACGCGCGGCCGCTCGCGCAAGGAGATGATGGACATCGCGCACGACCTGGGGTTCCGGGGTGTCTCGCGTCTCGACGACGCATCGCTCGCGTCGGCCGCGGGCATGCTCGCGTGGTTCCTGGAAGACCTGGACGTTCCGACCTGCGGCGGGATCGTCAAGGGCACGCTCGCCAAGGCGCGCGTGTCGGCGGCCTTCATGAAACGGCTGGACAAGGCGGACCCGCAGATGCTGGACGCCTGGATGGAGGTGCTCTACGCCGCGGCCATCGCCGAGCTCAAGGGACGGCAGGTGGTGACGCCGAGCAGCCGCGAGGCGGCGGGGGCTCTCCAGCTGCTCCTGTCCCGCATGCCGCGCCAGGACGCCGATCTCCTTCGCGTCACGCTGATGGGGATGAAGCGCGCCGACGACAAGCACGCCTGCTGGGCCGCGCGCACGATGTACCACTACCTGCCCCTGCTTCCCGACGAGCCGCGGCGCGATCTCACGCGCGCGCTCTTCACGTCGTGAGCGAACAGATCCCCCCGCTGATACCCGAGGCCGGCGCTGGCTTCCGTGTATATTGGGAGTCCATGTCCCGCACGCTGGACCTGATTCACCGCCTCGAAGCCAACGTCAGCCGCGCTCTCGTGGGGAAGCCTGAGGTCGTGCGGTTGGCCGTGGTGGGCCTCCTCGCGCGCGGGCACCTCTTGATCGAGGACGTCCCGGGCGTGGGCAAGACCACGCTGGCCGCCGCGCTCGCCCGCTCCATCGGGGCCAGCTTCCAGCGCATCCAGTTCACCTCCGATATGCTGCCGTCCGACGTCATCGGCGTCAGTATCTGGGAGCCGGCCAAGAGCGAGTTCGTCTTCAAGCCGGGCCCGCTCTTCACCAACATCGTGCTGGCCGACGAGATCAATCGAACCACCCCCAAGACGCAGTCGAGCCTGCTCGAGGCCATGAACGAGGCGCAGGTCTCGCTCGACCACTCGACGTACCCTCTCCCGCGGCCCTTCATGGTGCTCGCGACGCAAAACCCGCGCGAGCACGAGGGCACGTACCCCCTGCCCGAGTCCCAGCTCGACCGCTTCCTCCTGCGCATCCGCATCGGCTATCCCGGCGCATCGGACGAGAAGTCCGTGCTGCGCGGCGCGGGCTCGTCCACGCTGGAGACGCTGGTGCCGGTCCTCCAGTCGGAAGACGTGATGGCCCTCCAGGAGCAGGCCGACCGCGTGCAGGCCGACGAATCGGTGCTCGACTACATCATGGCGCTGGTCGCCGCCACCCGGTCCTCTCCGCTGCTGTCACTGGGCGTGAGCCCGCGCGGGTCGCTCGCGCTCCTGCGCGCGGCGCGGGCGCAGGCGCTCGCCGACGGCCGGGAATTTCTCGTGCCCGACGACATCAAGAGCCTCGCCGTCCCCGCGCTCGCCCACCGCGTGATGGTCAAGGGTCGCGGCGAGCAGGGCGGAGGCCTGGACGCCGAGGCGGTGCTTCGGTCGATCGTCCAGGACGTCGTCGTCCCGCGCTGAGCGCCGCACCGCGGTCATGAAGTTCCCGACGTTTCTGCGGCGACTGCAAGACAGCGAGTGGTGGTGGCGGCCGTTCAGGCCGCGCCGCACCATCTGGCCGACGCGCGACGGTTGGTGGTGCCTGTTCGTGGTCATCGGCCTCGGCGTCGCCGCGATCAATACCGGCAACAATCTCCTCTACCTGCTCGTCTCGCTCCTCCTGAGCCTCATCGTGGTCTCCGGCGTGCTGTCGGAGCAGTCGATGCGGGGGCTGCGCCTCGAGGCCGACGTGCCCGCGGAGATCTTCGCGCGGGCGCCCGCGCTCTTCGGCGCCGTGCTCGCCAACCGCAAGCGCTGGCTCACCTCGTACTCGGTCACGCTCGAGCTGCTCACGCGCGGCGCGCCCACGCGCTTCATCTACATCCCGCGGCTCGAGGCGGAACGCGACCGGCTGCTGACGTGGGAAGAGACCCTGCCCGCCCGCGGGCGGCAGCGGCTGGCCGGCGTGCGGCTGACCACGCGCTTTCCCTTCGCGCTCTTCCTCAAGGCGAGCCGCGTGATGCTCGACCGCGAAGTCGTCGTCTTCCCGGCCGTGCACCCGATCTCGCCCGAGGCGCTCCTCCAGCTCGTGGGCGCCGGTACTTCGGCCGTGCGACGGCGCGGTCGCGGGCATGACCTGTACAACCTCCGCACGTACCGGCCGGGGGACGACCCCCGCCTCATCCACTGGCGGTCGAGCGCCAAGGTGGATTCGCTCCTCGTGCGGGAGATGGAAGCCGAGACGACCGAGGATACCCGCGTCGTCCTCGTGGGCAGGGGCGAGCGGGACGCAACGAGGCTCGAGGCGGCCCTGTCCGAGGCGGCCTCCATCACGGTACACCTGGTACGCGCGGGCGCCGGTGTCGAGCTCGTGGGCGCAGGCCTCTTCGTGCCCCTCGGGCGCGGGCCTGGCCACGGACGGCGCATCCTGACCGAGCTGGCTCTCTACGATCCGCGTGCGCCCGTGGCCGGCGCGGGTGGGTTCGGCCCCGGTGCCCGCGGCTGGCGCTCGCTGCGCGACATGCGCGTGGAGCTCGGCTGAGTGTCCGCTCTCCTGGCACTCCGCCTCATCACGTATCTCCTCGTCTGCGCCGGCGTGGCCGCGCTCGCCCTCGCGGGGCTGCTGGGTCCGGTCGGCGGCGCCATCGTGGCGCTTGCCCTGATCGGCAGCTGGATCATCGACCAGGTGCGTGATCGCATGCCGGTGCGCCCGTTCTTCGGCTGGGCCATCGTGGTGGCCGCGACCGTCGCCATCGCGCTCGACCTGCTCTATCTCGCCCAGAGCCTGCTCGACGGCATGGTCCACCTCCTGCTCCTCCTCGTCCTGCTCCGCCTCTTTCGCCGTCGCTCGCTGAAGGACTTGCGGGATGCGGGTTTCCTGTCCTTCTTCATGCTGGTGGCGGCGTCGGCCGTCACCTTCAACGTGAGCTTTCTCTTCGTGTTCATCGTCTTCCTGTTGCTGGGGACGTGGATGCTGATCCTGCACCACGTCGTCTCCGAGTCGGAGCGGGCCAAGACAGCCCTCACGGATCTCACGGGGGGCGGGATCGGGCCACGGAGCCCGCTCTTCAGGGTTTCGCTCGTGGCGGCCGCGGGCACGTTCGCGCTCGCGGGGGTGATGTTCTTCATCATTCCGCGCGTGGGGCAGGCCACGCTGCCCTTCCGGGCCGAGCTCGGCAAGCGGATCTCCGGCTTCACGGATCGGGTGGAGCTGGGCGCCTACGGCGAGATCGAGACCGACCACACGGTGGTGATGCGCGTGCACTTCCCGGAGAGCGTCAAGGATCCCGAGAAGCTGCCCAACCTGCGTTGGCGCGGGCTCGCCTTCGACCGCTTCGACGGACGCGTCTGGGAAGCCGGCCCGCGCCGGCGGGGGCTCCTCCGGCGCGACCCGTCGGGCGTGTTCCGGGTAGAGGAGGCCCGGGGCACCGGGCCCGTCGTGCGCCAGGAGATCTTCCTCGATCCGATCGGAGCCGATGCCGTCTTCGCCGCCCCGCACGCCCTCCGCCTCGAGATGCGATTGGGCGCCGTCGGACTCGACGACATGGGCAGCATCAGCGCGCCGGCCTCGTCGGGGCGGCTTCAGTACTCGGTGGAGTCGGAGCTCGAGCTCACCCCGCCCCGGGGCCTTCGCGACGCTGCGTGGCCTCCCGTCAAGCAGCCGCCGGGCGCCGCGCGCTATCTCCAGCTGCCGGCGCTGCCGGACCGCATCCCGGCCCTCGCCCGCGCAGTGACGGCGGGAAGCCGGAGCCCCTACGAGGCCGCCCTCAAGCTGAACCACTACCTGAGCACGCAGTTCACGTACACGCTCATCCTCAAGCGGGAGAGCACGCTCGACCCGCTCGAGGAATTTCTCTTCGTGCGCCGCTCTGGGAACTGCGAGTACTTCGCGGCCGCGATGGCCGTCATGCTGCGCAGCGTGGGCATTCCGGCTCGGGTGGTCGGAGGCTTTCAACGTGGCGACTGGAATCCCTACGGCGCCTACTTCATGGTGCGCATGAAGGACGCGCACTCCTGGGTCGAGGCGTTCCTCGATGGGCCGGGCTGGGTCAGCTTCGATCCCTCGCCGCGCGCGGCGTCCGAGGAGACGCGGAGCGTGATGGCGCTCTACCTCGACTCCCTGCGCATGCGCTGGTACCGCTACGTGGTCAACTGGAGCCTGCGCGACCAGGTGGCGGTGGCGGCCTCCATGCACCGCGGGACGGTGGAGTGGCAGGTCTCCCTGCGCGGCCTGCGTGACTCGCTGCGGGCAGTGCCGCGGGGGTGGATGGCCGCGCTCGTGGCAACGATGCTCGTCGCGGCCTGGGTGTTCTGGCGCAACGCGCCCGGCGCGGCGCGGCGGGTCACCGCCGCCGCCGTGCCCCGCTTTTACATCGAGGCGCTGCGGGCGCTGGCGCGCCGAGGTCTCCGCCGGGGCTCCACCGAGACGGCGCGCGAGTTCTCACAACGCGTCGAGGGCGAGGCGCCCGCATTCGCATCGGCAGTGGCGCGACTCACCGCCGCCTACGAGCGCTGCCGGTTCGGCGAGGGCACGCTGTCGCCCGAGGAGACCGCCGCGCTCGGCGCCGCGCTCGCCGCGCTCCGCCGACGCTAGCATTGCCGCACGGACTCGCGTAGTCTCGAAGCTCCATGGCCGCGACTCTCCTCATGCTGCCGCCGCAGACACCGACCACGCGCGATTGGGCCAAGCGGCTCGCCGTGGCACTTCCCGGGCTCTCCGTGGTCGTTGCCGAGGACGAGGGTGCCGTGGCGCGGGCCGTCGGCCAGGCGGAGGCCGCGTACGGCACCATGCCGCGCGAGTTCCTGGAGAAGGCCGCGCGGCTCCGCTGGATCCAGGCGCCCCAGGCGGCACCGCCCGCCGGGTGGTACTACCCGGAGTTGATCGCGCACCCGGCGGTCGTGACCAATTTCCGCGAAATCTACAATGACCATATCGGCGCGCACATCATGGCCTTCCTCCTGGCCTTCGCGCGCGGGCTGCACCTGTACCTGCCGCGACAGCTCGAGCGAGTGTGGCGCCCGGCGCCGCTCGACTCCGGGGTCGTCCACCTGCCCGAGGCCACGGCGCTCGTGGTGGGCGTGGGCGGGATCGGCGCGGAGGCCGCGCGGCTCGCCGCCGCCTTCGGGATGCGGGTGATCGGGGTGGACGCGCGCCGGCGGGATGCGCCGCCCGGCATGGTGGAGCTTCACGGTGCCGCGGCACTCGATTCCCTTTTGCCGCGCGCCGATTTCGTCATCCTCACCGTGCCGCATACGCCGGCGACCGAGGGCTTCATGCACCGGGCGCGCTTCCAGAGGATGAAGCGCACGGCCTTCTTCATCAACATCGGGCGCGGCATGACCACACGGCTCGACGACCTCGCCGCCGCGCTCAGGGCCGGCGAGCTCGCCGGCGCCGGGCTCGACGTCTTCGAGCAGGAGCCGTTGCCGGCGGACCATGCGCTGTGGACCATGCCCGGCGTCCTCATCACGCCGCACACCGCCGGCTTCGGGCCCTACCTGGACGAGCGCCGCTACGATATCCTGCTCGACAACAGCCGCCGCTTCCTCGCCGGGCAGCCGCTCCGCAACGTGGTCGACAAGTCCAGCTGGTTCTGAGGAGCGGCCATGGCCGTGCCCGTGGGCCTCAACGTGTGGTCCAGGCTGGTCGAGGAGCTTTTTCCATACCTGGACCAGACCGTCGCGCCCTTCGACTCGCTCTGGTTCCCCGATCATGTCCAGTACGGGGCGAACAAGGTCGCCGAGGGCTGGACGCTGCTCGCCTTTGCCCTCGCGCGCTATCCCGACAAGCTCTGCAGCCACGAAGTGCTCTGCAACAGCTTCCGCAATCCGGCGCATCTGGCCAAGATGGTCGCGACGGCGCAGGCGCTCTCCGGCGGCCGGGTCATCCTGGGCATCGGTGCCGGCTGGAACGAGGAGGAGTACCGCGCCTACGGCTGGCCTTTTCCGCCCACGCCCGTGCGCATCGCGCAGCTGAGCGAGGCCATCGAGCTGATCCGTCTCATGTGGAGCACGTCGCCGGCGACGTATCAGGGCGAGCACTACCAGATCAGCGGCGCCTACTGCGAGCCCAGACCCCGTCCCGTCCCGCCCGTCGTGGTGGGTGGCCACGGCGAGAAATACCTCCTGCGCGCGGTGGCGAAGCACGCCGACTGGTGGAACTACAGCTTCCGCGATGACGCGACGTATGCCCACAAGCAGGAGGTGCTCAAGTCTCACTGCCGGGACGTCGGCCGCGACTATGAC
>JBKPBU010000184.1:0-1153 GCA_046727015.1 Candidatus Methylomirabilota bacterium
CTACGACGCGGCGCACGCTCTGGAGGCGGGCGGGGCGCGCCTCGAGCTGACGCACGCGCGCGGCGAGACCGACGACCACACGTGGCTCTGGTGGCCCGAGCGGCGCATCCTCTTCACCGGCGACCTCTTCTTCTGGGTCGCCCCCAATGCCGGCAACCCGCAGAAGGTCCAGCGCTACGCCGCCGAGTGGGCGCGGGCCCTGCGCGCCATGGCCGATCGCTCGGCCGAGCTCTTGATCCCGGGTCACGGCGCGCCGATCGTGGGCGCCGCGCGCATACGACAGGCGCTCGGCGATACGGCGGAATGGCTCGAGACCCTCGAGCGCGAGACGGTGGCGCGCATGAATGCCGGGCTCGGCCTCGACCAGATCCTCGCCGAGGTGCGCCCGCCCGCCCATCTCGCCGGCCGCCCGTACCTCAAGGCCGTCTACGACGAGCCGGAGTACGTCGTGCGCAATATCTGGCGGCTGTACGGCGGCTGGTGGGACGGCCAGCCCGCGCATCTCAAGCCCGCGCGCGAAGCCGAGATCGGACAGGAGGTCGCGGCGCTCGCGGGGGGTGCCGAGGCGCTCGCGGATCGCGCACGGGCCCTGGCCGACAGCGGCAACCTCGCCCTCGCCTGCCACCTGGCCGACTGGGCCGCGGCGGCGGCGCCCGACAGCGCGCGGGTCCACGCCGCGCGTGCCGACATCTACGAAGCGCGAGCGCAGGCGTCCGACGCGCTCATGACGCGCGGCATCTTCTCTTCGACGGCCCGCGAGTCGGCGGCGAAGGCCGGCCGCGGTCCCGAGCGGCCGCCCGGATCCGACTCAGCTCGAGGAGGATGAGGCGAAGTGGATCGGCAGTAGCCCGCCGCCCGCTCAACCCAGCCTGGCCGCGAGCTCCACCGCGCGGGCGCGGAAGTGTCTGACGCTGTCGAGCTTGACGTCCTCATAGCCGCGGATCATGTCGGGCAGATCGCCGAGCGCCACCGCCGCGTCGTGGGTGGCGGGCGAGAGCGACCCGAGCGCCCGCTCGATGAGCCCACGATACTCGCCGACGAGCGCGCGCTCCTCGCGCCGCACGCGGGCGTAGCCGAAGACGTCGAGCGCCGTGCCGCGCAGCCCCTTCATCGCCCGGAGCGCCTGAAAGGCGGGCCTGAACCACGAGCCGAG
>JBKPBU010000185.1:0-5509 GCA_046727015.1 Candidatus Methylomirabilota bacterium
GTCGTCGCCCTCCAGGCTCACCGAGCCCTTGATCGGCATCTCGGCCGCCCGCAGGCCCACGGTCACGCGCATGTCCCGCAGCTTGAGTCCGCTCGGCTCGAGCTTCGCGTCACCCTGGATGTCGAGGTCCGATCCGCCCACCCCCGAAACCGTGACATTGATCTTGTCGACCGTGAGCTCACCGCTCTTCACCCCACCCCGTCTCACGTGAATGACGGCGTCGGTGAGCCGGATGCGCGAGACGATCACGCTGCCCACCGCCGCGCTCGACGGGAGACCTGGCACGGTGCGCGAGGGTGCCTTGGGCGGGCTCACGGGGGCGGTCAGGGATGCGACATTCCACCGGCCACCCTCCTCCACGAGCTCCACCCGCGCTCGATTGAGGCCGAGGCTCGCCAGCTCGATCCGGAGCGAGAACAGCGGCTTGACGCGCAGGCCGACGCGCACCTCGTCCACGCGCAGCAGCGGCGCCGAGCCAAAGCGCGGGTCGTCGGCGACCTCGAGCCCCTGGAGCTTGACGTTTGGCAGCGGCAGCAGCGAGACGGAGATCGAATCGAACCTGACCGCCCGCCCGACGGCGTGGGCCGCCGTCTGTGAGATGTAGGCGTGGATAGCCGGCGTGTCGAGCAGGCGCGGCAGCAGCGCCAGCGTTCCCAGTACCAAGGCCGCGAGGACAGCGAGAGCAATGAGCGACCGGCGCAGCCACCTCCGGCCGCGCTTCTGCGCCATGTTCACACCGCCTCGCGCTATGGAATGAGCAGGATCTTGCCGGTGGTCTTGCGACCTTCCAGGGCCTTGTGGGCCTCCGCGGCCTGCGCCAACGGGAACTGGTGCTCGATCCGGAGCTTGATCTTTCCCTCTTTGATCCAGCCGAGGACCTCGCCGGCGCGCTGCAGGAGCTCTTCGCGGGCCGCGATGTGGTGATTGAGGCTCGGCCGCTGAAGGAACAACGAGCCGCGCACATTCAACACTTGCAGGTCGAGAGACGGCACGGGTCCGCTGGCCGCGCCGAAGAGGATCATGTAGCCCCGCGGGCGGAGGCAGCTGAGGCTCTTGTCGAAGGTGGTGGCGCCGACACCGTCGTACACGACGTCCACCCCGCGCCCGCCGGTGATGCGCTTGACCTCGGGCTCGAAGTCCTGCTGGGTGTAGAGGATGACGTGCTCGGCCCCCGCCCCCTTCGCCAGCGCTGCCTTCTCCTCGGTCGAAACCGTCCCGATCACGGTGGCGCCCAGCATCTTGCCCATCTGGCACAGGAGGAGACCCATGCCGCCGGCCGCCGCGTGGACGAGACAGGTATCGCCCTTCTTCAGCGGGTAGCTCGACCGCACGAGGTAGTGCGCGGTCAGGCCCTGGAGCATGGCGGCGGCGCCGACCTTCGGCTCCACGCCAGGGGGCAGCTTCACGAGCCGGTCCGCGGGCACCACCGCCATCTGGGCGTACGAGCCGGGCACGCCGGTCCAAGCGACGGCGTCCCCGATCTTGACGTCGGTGACACCGGTTCCGACGGCGGTGACGACGCCTGCGCCCTCGAGGCCGAGAGTGAGCGGCAGCGGCGCCTTGTACATGCCGGTGCGGAAGTAGACGTCGATGAAGTTGACGCCGGCGGCGGCGAGCTTGACCAAGGCCTGGCCCGGACCCGGCGTGGGCTCGGGCACGTCGTCGAACTTGAGCGCTTCCGGACCGCCCGGCGTGTGAATGCGTATGGCTTTCATGGTCGGCTCAGGCCTTGAGAAGTGTGCGGATTTCGCCGACGACGGACTGGCGCCACGAGTCGATCTTCTCGGCGCGGAACGCCTTGCGGACCTCGAGCATCTTGGCTTCGAGCTCCTCGGTCACCTTGGGCGGGCGCTCGAGCAGGCGGGCGATTTCGCTCATGTTCTCGTCGAAGAAGGCGAAGACCGGGATGGAGCGGAACATGCCCTTGTTCAGGTACTGATCCATCAGATCGGGGTTCTTGTCGCGCAGGAACACGCGCGTCTCGATGTTCGGATTGCCCTCGATGAGCTTGAGCAGCACGGGCACGTTGTAGAGCGCGTCGCCGCACCAATCCTCCGTGATGATCATGCACTTGAGCTTCTTGCCCAGCGACTCGAGCGCCTTCTTGTCCTCCGGCTTGACCTTGATCTCGCTGAGGAACTTCACGAACGTCTCCTTGTTGGTGCCCATCTGATCGAGGTACTGCTGCACCGTCATGCCTTGTGCGAACCGCTCCTTCGTGACCATCGGCTCTCCCTGTGTGCCGCGTCTACCGCATCGCGGCCAGATCAACGGTGAACTTCGCGACTTCCCGCTCGTCGGCGTCCTTGACCACCAGCACCACCCGGCCTTTCGGGTCGATCCCGTCGGCCGAGAACTCGTACACGCACTGCGCCGCATACCGTCCGTCGTCCTCGCGGAGCGCGGTCCGTTCGTTCTGCACGAAGCTCGCCTTCACCTCCTGCGATCCCGCGAGGAGCGTCGGCGTGTAGAAACGGGCGAAATCCGTCTTGCCGCCCCGCAGGGTGACGCGAAAGTTCAGCTTGCCCTCGATGTCCTTCACCGTCGACTGGATGTCCTTCGGCTTGAGCTCCTGGCTGCGGAATGCCGAGTTCCGCGCGGCCAGCGCGAGCCGGTGGAACGGCGTCATGACCACCAGGGTCTGCCCCGAGGCGTCCTTGAGGCGCCATTCGGCGCCGAACTGCTCCTCGACGATGCTCTTCTTGCCCATGCGAACGGCCTGTTCACGGTCGCGGTCCGCCAGCGCGAACGACACCGCCTCGCCCGGCGTCACGCCGACCAGCCCCACCGCGAGCACCAGGAACGGAAGACACCCGTAGCGAGAGGTTCTCCGGCCCATGTGAACGCGTATTCTAGCACAGGGCCAGCTCGCCCTTGCGGCGGGAAGGGTGCCGCGGTACCGTCGGAGCATGCGCGTGCCCGCCCTCCTCGCCGCGGCGGCGCTCCTCGGCGCGGGCTGTGCCACCACGCCGTTTCCCGAGGAGCTCACACGTTCCGTGGACCGCGCGCTCACCCTGAAAGAGCTCCGTGCCGACCCCCGGGCCCATGTCGGCGCTCGTGTCATTCTCGGCGGGGACATCGTGGCGACGGTGCCGAGACCGGGCGTAACCGAGATCGAGGTGCTGTCGCACCGGCTCGGCGGGGGGGACGTGCCGGAGCGGGGCGACCGCACCGACGGCCGGTTCCTCGTGCGCGCCCGCGAATTCCTGGACCCGGCCGTCTACGCGCGCGGGCGCCGGCTCACCGTGCTCGGGACGGTCGCGGGGGTCGAGGAGCGACGGGTGGGCGAGCTGCCCTACGCCTACCCCGTGCTCAGCGCCGAGCGAATCAAGCTCTGGCCCGCCGACACGCCCTGGGTCGGCGGCGAGTATCCGCCCCTGCCGCTCGATTCACCGATTTTGCCGCCCACACGGTAGGTCGTGCGCTCGATCCTGTCTTACTTGCCCACGATGACGGAGGAGAAGGTGACGGGGTCCATGTAGGTCGTGGCCACGCGCCTGACGTCGGCTGCGGTCACGCGCGAAATTCCGGCCTTGAAGCGGTCGGGCCACTCCAGGCCGAGCTCGTTCTCCTCCACCGCCACGAGGAGCCCCGCCATCTTGCCCGAGGTGTCCGTTTTGAGCGGGTAGCTGCCGATCAGGTACGATTTGGCCGAATCGAGCTCGCGTGGTGTCACAGCCTCGCGCCCCATCCGTGCCATCTCCTCCTTGACCAGGCGCACGGCCTCGTCTACGGCCTCGAGCCGTGTCTGGAGTCCCACGAAGTAGGAGGCGCCGTAGCGACCGGGACCGAGGGCGCTGTAGACCGAGTACGCGAGCCCGCGCTCTTCGCGCACCGTGGTGTAGAGCCTCGAGGCCGACCCGCCGCCCAGGATGTAGTTCGCGACCACGAGCGGGAAGTAATCGGGATGGTCCTGGCGAATCCCCGGCCGCGCCAGCGAGACCGTGGCCTGCATCAGCTCGCGCTTGATGCGGAGCGACTCGACCGGAGGGGAGGCAGGCGCCTGCGGGATGACGGGACGGGAGGCCGTCGCTCCGGTCCACGAGCCGAGCCTCGCCATGAGCTCGCGTCGAATCTCGTCGCGCGTCACGTCGCCCACCACCGCGATGACCGCACCGTCGGGGCGGTAGTTCTCCCGGTGAAACGCGACCACCTGGTCCCGCGTGAGCCGCCGCACCGATTCGACCGTGCCGAGGACCGGCCGGCTGTACGGATGCCCGCGGAAGATCAGCTCGGCTATCGCCCGCCCTGCCACCGTCTGCGGGTCCTGCTCGGAGCGCTGAATGCCCGCGGCAATCTCCTCGCTGCGTCGCTTGAGCTCCGCCTCGGGGAAGACCGGCTGCAGCAAGACCTCGGCGAGGAGATCGAGGCCCAGCGTGAGATCCTTCTTGAGCACGGAGAGTCCGACCGCCGCGCCGTCCTGTCCAGCGTCGCCCTCGAGGCTGCCGCCGACAAACTCGATGGCCCGGTCGAGCTCGGGCCCGGTGCGCTTGGAGGTACCGCGCGTCAGCAGGTCGGCGGTCAGGTTGGCGAGCCCTCCCGCGTCCGCCGGGTCGTACACCGAGCCCGCCCGCACGTAGACCCGCACCACCACGATGGGGATGGCCGGCCGCTCGGCCACCAGCAGCACCACGCCGTTGGGCAGGACTTCGCGATGCGCGATCGGACCGGCGGAGGCCGGCAGAGCCAGCGCCGCGAGCGCGATACAGGTCCACACGCGGACGAATCGCATGAGCACTCCCTTCAGTCGAGCGTCTTTCTGAACTTGAGCACGGCCAGCGTGAAGATCACTGCCCCGAAGATCATCAGCGGCACCAGGCTCGGCCACAGGTAGCTGAAGCCCACGCCCTTGAGCACGATGCCCCGAACGATGCGCAGGAAATAGGTCAGCGGAATCACGGCCGAGAGGTACTGCGCGACCACCGGCATGCCCTCGATCGGGAACAGGAGACCCGAGAGATAGATCGACGGCAGGAAGGTCAGGAAGGTCAGCTGCATGGCCTGCGGCACGGTGCGCGAGACGGCCGAGAGAAAGATGCCGATCCCGAGCGTGCCCAGCATGAAGGCCGCGGCGAGCACGTAGAGGAGGGTCAGGCTGCCCCGTATCGGCACGTCGAAGACGTAGTGCGCCACGATGAGGGCCATGGTCATCTGCCCGTAGGCCACCACGAGATTCGGAATGATCTTGCCGAGGAGGAGCTCCCAGCGGCGGATCGGGCTCACGATCAGCGCCTCCAGCGTGCCCTTCTCGCGCTCGCGAACGACCGAGACGGCCATGGCCGTGATCGTGGTCTGCATCAGCAGAGCCCCGATGAGCCCGGGCACGATGAAGATCGCCGAGACGAGGTCCGGGTTGTACCAGGCCCGCACCCGCACGTCCAGGGGGGGCTCGCCCTGGCGCGCGAGCGACGTACCCTCGGCCGTGCGCGTCATGATCTGAAGCGAGCGCTGCGCCCCGAGGGCCGCGGCCGCGTTGATGGCAGAGGTCGCCACGAGTGGATCGGAGGCG
>JBKPBU010000186.1:0-6950 GCA_046727015.1 Candidatus Methylomirabilota bacterium
GGGCATTCGTCGCCGCGCTGATCCAGCGGGGCTTCGCCCGGATCAAGGTCGGCGAGACGCCGATTGACCTGGCCGACGCGCAACTTCCATGGGTGGCCCTGCCTCCTCTCGATGACCAGCCCGTCCAGGTGGTGCTCGACCGCGTGACGCTCTCACCCGAGAGCCGGCGGCGAGTCACGGATTCTCTCGAGACGGCCCTCGGCCAGGGCGAGGGGCGCGCCGTCGTGGAAGTCGCGGGCCGTGAGCCGCTCGGGGTGAGCCGCGAGTTCCGTTGCCCGCGCTGCGAGGTGCCGCTGGCGCGTCCCCAGCCGCTGCTCTTCTCCTTCAACCATCCGACGGGCGCCTGCCCAGAGTGCAAGGGCTTCGGCAATATCCTGCGCTACGACGAAGCGCTGGTCGTGCCCGACCCCTCGCGGAGCCTCAGCGAGGGCGCCGTCGCGCCCTGGTCGCACCCGTCTGGGCGCCGGCACCAGAAGCAGCTGCTCAAGGCGGCGAAGAAGCGGGGCGTGGACCTCGCGCGGCCCTACGCCCTGTTGTCCCAGAAGGACCGAGACTGGATCTACCAGGGGGGCGACGACTTCCCCGGCATCCAGGGCTTCTTCGAGGAGGTCGAGTCCTACCGTTACAAGCTCCACGTCCGCGTCTTCCTCTCCCGCTACCGCAGCCAGTCGCCCTGTCCGCGCTGCGCAGGAGCGCGGCTCCGGCCCGAGGCGCTGACGGTCACCGTCGGTGGCGCCACCATCGCCGAATGGAACGGCAAGACGGTCGAGGATCTCAACCTCTTCCTCGGGTCCCTCAGTTTCTCGCCGTGGGAGGAGGCGGTCGGGCGCGAGGCGCTCAAGCTGCTGCGGGCGAAGCTGTCCTTCCTCCAGCGCGTCGGGCTCGGCTACCTCACGCTCGGGCGCCAGACGCGCACGCTTTCGGGCGGCGAGGCCCAGCGCATCAACCTCGCCAACCAGCTGGGCGCCCAGCTGGTCGGCACGCTGTACGTGCTCGACGAGCCCTCGATCGGGCTCCACGCGCGCGACACCGAGCGTCTGGCCGAGCTCTGCCGCGAGCTGGCGCAGGCGGGCAACACGGTCGTCATCGTCGAGCACGACCGCTCCTTCATCGAGTCCGCCGACTACCTGGTCGAGATGGGGCCGGGATCGGGCGAGCGGGGGGGCGCCGTCGTCTTCGCGGGCACGCAGGCGGAGTTCGCCAAGGACCCGCGTTCGCTCACCGCCGCCTACCTGACCGGTCGGGAGAGCATCCTGCTGCCGCTGTCGCGACGGGAGGGACGCCACGCCCTCGTGATCCGCGGGGCGCGCGAGCACAACCTCAAGAACCTGACCGTCCGCATCCCGCTCCACACGCTGACCTGCGTCACCGGCGTCTCGGGCTCGGGCAAGTCCACGCTCGTCCACGACACGCTCTACCGCGTATTGGCGCGTCACTTCAAGGTCGAGCCGGCGCGGCCCGGCGCCCACGATGAGGTGCGCGGCCTGGAGTTCGTCAAGGGCATCCACCTGATCGACCAGGAGCCCATCGGCCGCACGCCACGCTCGAATCCCGTCACCTACGTCAAGGCTTTCGACGAGATCCGGAAGCTCTTCGCCGGACTGCCGCGGGCGAGGGCGCTCGGGCTCGCGGCGGGCGCGTTCTCCTTCAACGTGCCCGGCGGGCGATGCGAGGCCTGCCAGGGCGACGGCCTCCAGAAGCTCGAGATGTACTTCTTCGAGGACGTCTACGTCACCTGCCAGGAGTGCGAGGGGCGGCGGTACCGCCCCGACGTGTTGCAGGTGACGTACAAGAGCCGCAACATCAGCCAGGTGCTGCGGCAGACCGTGGACGAGGCCGTCGAGTTCTTCGCGGCCCAGCCCGTTCTGGCGCGGCGGCTCAAGGTGCTGCAGGAGGTGGGGCTCGGATATCTTCGCCTCGGCCAGCCCGCGACCACCCTCTCGGGCGGCGAGGCCCAGCGCCTCAAGATAGCGGCGCATCTCTCCGCGCGCCTCGCCTCGGACATGCTCTACATCCTCGACGAGCCCACGACGGGGCTGCACCTGGACGACGTGAAGAAGCTCCTGGTGGTGCTCAACCGCCTCGTGGACGCGGGCAACACGGTGCTCGTCGTCGAGCACCACCTCGACGTCATCAAGACGGCCGATTGGGTCATCGACCTCGGGCCCGAGGGCGGCGCGGCCGGGGGTGAGATCGTCGCCGAGGGCACCCCCGAGCAGGTCGCCCAGAGCGTCGGCTCCTACACCGGCAAGTTCCTGCGTGATTTCCTGCCGCGGCCCAATGGCCAGGCTCGGCCCACCGAGAGGAACGGCGCCGGGCGCCACTGAGTGAGGCCCGCTCCGTTCTACGGCTGGGTGGTCGTGGGGGCGGCCTTCTCCGTCCTCTTCATGGCCTACGGCGCCCAGTTCTCCTTCGGCGTTTTCTTCTCCGCCCTGCTGCAGGAGTTCGGCTGGAGCCGCGCCGCCCTGTCGGGGGCCTTCGCGCTCTACGCCTTCGGCTACAGCGTCTTCTCCGCCGTCGCGGGCAGGCTGACCGATCGCTGGGGTCCGCGCGCCGTCATCGCCACCGGCGGCGTCTTCCTGGGCGCCGGCTGGCTCGCCATGAGCGCGACGAGCGCCCTCTGGCACCCGTACGTCTTTTACGGAGTCATAGCCGCGCTCGGCATGTCCACGGCCAACGTGCCCTGCGGCGCGACGGTGGCGCGCTGGTTCGTCAGGCGCCGCGGCCTCGCCACGGGAGTAGCCACCGCGGGCGGCAGCTTCGGCGCCTTCGCCTGTCCTCCGATCGCCCAGCTCCTGGTGGGCAGGATCGGCTGGCGCATGGCTTACGTCGTTTTCGGCTGTGCACTCCTACTGATGCTCAACCTCCTGGCTCCGCTCATGAAGCGCGACCCGGAGCGGCTCGGCCTCACGCCTGATGGCGATCCGCCAGAGGAGGTCCGCTCAACCCAGCCCGAGCGCGACCGCGATTTCACGACGGCCCAGGCCATGCGGACACGGGCCTTCTGGATGCTCTTCGCCCTCTTCTCGGCGACGTGGTTCTCGATCTTCACGCCCCTGGTCCACCTGGTACCGCTGGCCCGCGGGTTGGGCGTCGATCCTCTCCTCGCGACAACGCTCGTGAGCGCTATCGGCTTGGCCGGCATCGTCGGCCGCCTGGTGATGGGCAGCGTGTCCGATCGCATCGGCCGCCGGCCGGCCGTCGGCCTCGGGCTCGTCCTTCAGATCTTGGGCTTCCTGGGGTTCGCCGCAGCAGGCGCGCTGCCGGGACTCTACGCCGCGTCGATCACGTTCGGCTTCTCGTACGGGGCCATCTCGGCGCTCTTTCCCGCGATCGTCGCCGACTTCTTCGGCCGGGCCCGCGCCGGCAGCCTGGTCGGCCTGCTCTTCGCGCTGGCGGGCTCGATGGCGGCCTGGGGCCCATTGAGCGCCGGCTTCATTTATGATCGCACCGGCACCTACGGCCCGGCCTGGGTGGGCAGCGCGGCGCTCAACGTGGTAGCGCTGGGGCTCCTCGCCTGGGCCAGGCCGCCGCGGCGTCTCGAACTCTCTCTCAAGGAGGCGTGATGGCTGGTCTCAAGGACAAGTACTGCATCGTGGGCGTGGGCGAGACGGAGTACAGCAAGCGCTCGGACCGGAGCACCCGCGCCATGGCCGTCGAGGCCGTGAAGAAGGCCATGGCCGACGCGGGGCTCAAGGCCGCGGACGTGGACGGGATGATGTCCTACCAGAGCGGCGACTCGACGGTGGGCAACTGGGTCGCGCCGGATCTCGGCATCCGGCTCAACTTCTACATGGACGTCTTCGGCGGCGGCTCCTCGACGGAGGCGCTGGTGGGCCTGGCCATGGGCGCGATCGAGTCGGGCATGTGCAACACGATCGCGATCTTCCGCTCGATGAACGGGTACTCCGACTTCCGCATCGGCGGCACGGGCGCGCGGGCGGCCCAGCCCGTGCGCGGGCTCGACCTGGCGCAAGTGCCCTTCGGGATGCGCAGCGCGGGTCAGGCCTTCTCGCCCACCTTCATGCGCCACATGTACGAATACGGCACGACATCGGAGCAGGTGGCAGCCGTGCGCGTCGCCCACAGCAAGCACGCCTCCCAGAATCCCAAGGCGCTCTTGAAAGACCGCGTGACCGTCGCGGACGTGGTGGGCTCGCGCTGGATCTGCAAGCCCCTCCACCTGCTCGACTGCTGCGTCGAGACAGACAACGCGACCTGCATCATCGTCACCTCCGCCGCGCGCGCGCGCGACCTCAAGCAGAAGCCCGCCTACGTCATGGGCGTGGCCGGCCGGGTCAACAAGCCGCGCACGGACTTCCATTGGGCCGCGGGCCCGATCTCGCGCGTCGCTGGCTACTACGCCAAGGACATCGTCTTCGGCCAGGCCGGCATCACGCCGGAGGACGTGGACGTCACGGGCTCCTACGACGCCTTCACCTTCACCACCATGCTCCAGCTCGAGGAATACGGCTTCTGCAAGAAGGGCGAGGGCGGCCAGTACGTGTCGAGCGGCATCATCGAGCTGGGCGGCAAGCGGCCGAACAACACGTCCGGCAGCCACCTCTGCGAGGGCTATACCCACGGCATGAGCATGGTCATCGAGAACGTCCGCCAGCTGCGCGGGCGCGTGGACGACTACTGCCCGGCTTGGGCCGACGGCAAGCACAGCTACGACTACTCGACCGGCAAGTGCCGGCAGGTCAAGGACGCGAAGATCACGATGAACCTGGGATGGGCGATGCCGCCGACCGGCTCCGCGCTCATCATGCACAACTAGTTGGAACCCGTCTCATTTCATCTTCACCCTCTCCCCCACCGGGGGAGAGGGCAGGGTGAGGGGGCAAGGACAAAAAGGGGAAAGTAAAGATGCCCAACGTCGAATACCGCGGCATGAACCTGGTGATCCCGGAGAACGACTCGGAGTGGCGCGAGCACTTCAAGCTGGCGCGCGGCCACAAGCTCATGCTCCGCGCCTGCAAGGCCTGCGGCCTCATGCGCTACCCGCCGAGCCACGGCTGCCCCTTTTGCGCCGCGCTCGAGTGGGAGTGGAAGGAGGTCAGCGGCAAGGGGCACATCTACTCCTACGAGGTGGTGCACCACGCGATCCAGCCGGGCTTCAAGGAGTGGACCCCTTATGCGGTGGTGCTGGTCGAGCTGGACGAGCAGCGCGGCAAGCCGACCCCCGACGAGGCGCTGCGGATCATCGCCAATCTCGTGAGGCCCGACGGGAAACCCGAAGCCGAGGCCAAGGTCGCCATCGGCAAGCGCGTGCGCGTGGTCTTCCAGGACCTGGCGCCTGACTTCGCCCTGCCCCAATTCACGCTGACCGACGAGCCTCCGGTGGGCCGGGTTTGGAGCCTTCCCGGCTAGCAGGCGGCCGCCCTGCGACACTGATGCGTGGACTCAGGCCGAGGTGAGGCGAGCCAGTATCTCGTCGAAGACCTTATCGGCCAGGGCCCGCACCTCGTCGCGGGTCAGGGGCTGGATGGGGTGCTGCACCATGATGGTCTTGTAGCTCTCAGCGCCCAGGGCGGACGCCTGGGCGCGCGCGGCCCTGGCGAACTCCGTGGAGATCACCGTGGCCGTCGGCATCCCGTTGTCCTCGAAAAACACGCCGTCGTGCACACTGCACGTTGTGCAGGACCCTCAGTCGGCGAGGGCCTCGATCACGGCGTCGCTCGTCTTGAGGATCTCCGCCCGCAGGTCCTCCGGCGCGGGACGCGCGAACGTCGGCTTCTTCTTGCGGACGATCGCCTTGGGATTGGCGCGCTCGCGCAGCAGCTCCTCGACGCGATCCAGCAGGTGATCGCCCTTGGCCTTGGAGATGTCGAGGAGCGTGATCGTCTTGCCCTCGAGCGTGGCAAGGCGCGCGGCGGTCTTGCGGGGCACTGCGACGGAATCGGTCGGATCCAGGAACTCTTCTGTGCTCATAGGCCCTCCCGCGGGAATTGTACCTTCTTAATGACGAGTCTGGACATCTTGGGAAAGGTCCAGCCCGGGATGACGGCTGTGAAGCGGCCCGCCGTGCCGCCGGCCACGAGGAACTTCAGGTTGGCGGGCTCGCGGAACTTCGGGATGAGCGTTGTGTCGGTTTCCGGATGCGGAAATTTCTTCATCACGTGGGCGGGCAGCCCGTCGCCGCCGTCCTGCCCGGGGATGAGCGCGCTCACCGGCTTGCGGAGGCGATGCCAGAGAAACTCGCGCATGTTCGCCTTCGTCCAGCCGTCGCCCGCGATCATGCGCGCGTGCTCGGGTGAGAAGACGAGCAGCGTGTCGCCGTGATGGGTGGACTTGTGGTGCGAGATGACTTCGAGCGAGTGCGAGATGGTGATGAGCAGGTCTTCCGCGCGCGTGCTCCTGTGGTCGTAGACGCCGTGAGGCGCTTCGCCGGCGAAGGCCGCCACGGTGCTGTCGTCGGAGGCGAAGCCGTGCTCGACGGCCAGCGAGTCCCAAGGATTCTCCTCCTCGTGCTCGCCGATGCAGTAGGTGTAGCGCCCCGGGTGCGCCATCGTCGACATGCTCATGGTCCGGGCCGAGGCACCGCCCACGTTGGCGACGATCAGCCGCAGGGCGCGGCCTATCGTGGCATTGGCGCGCCAGCCCGGCCCGAACACGCCCGCGGCGCAGTTGATGTCGAGCGCCTTGCGCGCGGGGCCATTGACGATGAAGAGCGGCGAGTGGAAGTTGGTCGTGGCCGACACGCCGTGGAGATCAAAGGCGTCTTCGCACATGGCTAGGACGCCGGCGATGACCACGGGCAGGTAGTCGGGGCGGCAGCCGGCCATGACCGCGTTGACGGCGATTTTCTCGACGGTGGCGCGGCCGAAGTTGGGCGGCACCAGCGCGATCTGCTCGCTCGCGTCACGGCCGGAGCCCGCGACCATGGCGGCGACGCGCTCGCGGGTGGGCGGGACGACGGGCAGACCGTCCGTGACTCCCCGCTCGAA
>JBKPBU010000187.1:0-1208 GCA_046727015.1 Candidatus Methylomirabilota bacterium
GATCGCGCCGGAGCGCTGGCTCGAGCTCGGCCGCTTCGCCAAGGACACGCTCGGCTGCATCTACATGAGCTTCATCTCGGCCGTGGACTGGAAAGAGCAGGGCCTCGAGATGGTGGCGCGGGTCGAGAACCTCGACGCCAATTTCGTGGTCTTCATGAAGGCGAAGCTGGGCGCCGGCGAGACGCGCTGCGCATCCCTCGTACCGGTCTGGCTCGGGGCCAACTGGATGGAGCGGGAATGCTACGACATGTTCGGGGTGCGCTTCGAGGGGCATCCCGACCTTCGCCGCATCCTCCTGCCGCACGACTGGGAAGGCCACCCGCTGCTCAAGTCCTACGCGGTGGACACGCCGCATCCGCCATACCGCTAACATGCAAGGAGCCTCGTCATGATCTACGAGCTTCGGACCTACACGCTGCAGCCGGGGACGCAGGCCCAGTACCTCAAGAACTCCGCCGAGATCGGGCGGAAGATCCGCGGGGACAAGTACGGCAAGCTCGAGGGTTTCTGGTTCACGGAGTTCGGGACGCTGAACCAGGTCGTCCACCTCTGGGCGTTCGAGAGCCTGAATGATCGGGAGCGGCTGCGCGGCGAGCTCGCCAAGAACGAGGAGTGGACCAAGGGATACTTGCCGCACACGCGCGGCGCGCTCCTGGCCCAGGAGAACAAGATCCTCTCGCCCGTGCTGCCGCTCAAGCCGCCGCCCGACGCGGGTCACGTCTACGAGCTGCGCTGGTACCGGGCGCACGTGGGCAAGCTCGGCGAGTGGATGTCCCTGTTCACGGGCGTCATGCCGGCGCGCGAGAAGTACTCGAAGAACGTCGGCGTATTCCAGACCGAGGCGGGGCAGCTCAACGAGGCCGTCCATCTCTGGGCGTACAAGGATCTCAACGACCGGGCCGCGGTCCGGGGCAAGACGATGCAGGACCCGGAATGGCAGACCTATCTCGGCAAGTCCGCCCCGCTGCTCGCCGAGATGAAGTCGATCATCCTCAACCCCGCCGCCCACTCGCCGATGCAATAGCCCGGATGGACATCGAAGCGCGGCAGGTCCTCGAGATGGGCTACGGTGGCGCCGAGCGCATCACCATGAACATGGGGCCTCAGCACCCGTCGTCCCACGGGGTCTTCCGCGCCATCCTCACGCTCGAGGGCGAAACGGTGGTCGCGATCGACGCTGTCATCGGCTACCTCCACCGCTGCCACGA
>JBKPBU010000188.1:0-1353 GCA_046727015.1 Candidatus Methylomirabilota bacterium
CCATTATGCGCTGCGGGGCGCCGCGCGACCTATGACTCTTTTTCGAGGACGCGACCGAACGCCTCGAGGAAGCGGTCCACGTCCGCGTCGGTCATCGCCAGCGAGCAGCAGCCGAGCCCTCGCTGGGTGAGGAGGACGCCGTCGTTGAGCAGCGCCATGAAGGTGCGCAGCGGCCGCTCGGCATCCACGGGGCGGCTCGAGCGGTAGTCGGAGAGGCGCTTCTTCGTCCAGTGGATCCAGAAGAGCGAGCCTATGCCCGTGACCTGAGCCGGCTGCTTGCCTTTGGCGAGCAGGCGCTTGACGCCGGCGCGGAGCCGATCGCCCAGCGCGTCGAGCCTGGCATAGGCCTCTGGTGTCAGCTCCTGCATGGTCGCCACGCCGCCGGCCATGGTCACCGGGTTGGCATTGAAGGTACCGCCATGGCTGATGCGCCCCTTGCCGCCACGCGGGTCGTAGGCATTCATCACCTCGGCGCGCCCGCCAAAAGCGCCGACAGCGAGTCCGCCGCCGATGATCTTGCCGAGCGTGGTCAAGTCGGGCCGGACGCCGAAGCGCTCCTGTGCTCCGCCCCGCGCCACGCGAAAGGCAATCACCTCGTCGAAGATCAGGACGATGCCCAGACGCTCCGTGACCTCGCGAAGCCGCTCCAGGAAACCCGGCTGGGGCACCAGCAGCCCCGCGTTGGCCATGAGCGGGTCCACGATGAGCGCCGCGATGTCGCCCCCCTGCTTCTCGAGGATCTTCACGCACGCGTCGATATCGTTCCAGGGCAGGACGACGGTGTGCTTGAGCACGGTCTCGGGCACGCCCGCCGAGTAGGCGACGGGCTTGGGCCGCTTGCGCGAGCCGGACTTCGCCGGGTCCGGCGACACACTCACCAGCACCCAGTCGTGGGTGCCGTGGTAGGCGCCCTCGAACTTGGCGAGCTTGCTTCGCCCCGTGAAGGCGCGCGCCGCGCGTATGGCGTTCATGGTCGCCTCGGTGCCGGAGTTGGCGAAGCGCACCACCTCCATGCTCGGGATGCGCTCGGTCAGGAGCTCAGCCAGCTTGACCTCGTGCTCGCTCGGTCCCGGGAAGGACATGCCGCGCGTGGCCTGCTCGGTGACGGCCTCGACGACCGAGGCGTGGGCATGACCGAGGATCAGGCTCGTGTAGTTGCCGTTGAAGTCGAGACGCTCGGTGCCGTCGGCGTCCCAGATGCGCGCGCCCTGACCGCGCGTGATGTAGAAGGGATAGGGGTCGAAGAAGGTCGTCGTGCGGCTATTGCCGCCCGGCATGACCCGGACCGCCTCCTCGTACATCTGCCGCGAGCGGGACGTCTTCGCCTTGTAGTCGTTGACGAGGGTCTCGAGT
>JBKPBU010000189.1:0-7403 GCA_046727015.1 Candidatus Methylomirabilota bacterium
TTTTCCTCGTCGGCACCAACACGGCCGACTGCCATCCCGTGACCTGGAAGCGGATACGCAAGCGGAAGCTCGCCGCCCCCGACGACGTTGCCGTGATCGTGGCCGATCCGCGATGGACCGAGACGGCGGACATCGCCGACCTGCATCTCCCGCTCCGGCCGGGCTCGGACATCGCCCTGCTCAACGGGATGCTCCACGTGCTGTGGAGAGAAGGATCGCTCGATCAGGACTTCGTGGCTCTGCACACGAGCGGCTGGCCGGAGCTCCGGACGCTGATCGCGCGCTACCCGCCCGGGCGGGCCGCCGCCATCACCGGGCTCTCGGCTGAGATCATCGCCACCGCCGCGCGCCGCTTCGGCCGGGCCCGCGCGGCGATGACGCTCTGGAGCATGGGCATCAACCAGAGCCATATCGGCACGGACAAGAATGCGGCGATCCTGAACCTGCACCTGGCCACCGGGCAGATCGGCAGGCCGGGCGCCGGGCCGTTTTCGCTGACGGGTCAGCCGAATGCCATGGGCGGGCGCGAGACGGGAGGCCTGGCGCATCTGCTCCCTGGCTATCGCCCCGTTGGCGACCCGGCTCAGCGCGCCGCCGTCGAGCGGCACTGGGGCGTGCCTCCAGGGCGGATCGCGTCCTTGCCCGGCCGGTCGGCGCTCGAAATCTTCGAGGGGCTGCGCGACGGCTCAGTCCGCGCGGTCTGGATCCTGTGCACGAACCCCGCGGCGTCGATGCCGGACCTGGATCTCGTCGAGAAGGCGCTCCGCCAGGCCGAGATCGTCATCGTCCAGGACGCCTACCACCCGACCGAGACGACACGCTTCGCCGACGTGCTGCTCCCCGCGGCGCAGTGGCCGGAGAAGGACGGCGTCATGACCAACTCGGAGCGGCGGATGACCTATCTGCCGAAGCTCGTGGAGCCTCCGGGCGAGGCGCTCCCCGACGCCGTCATCGTCGCCCGGGTGGCGCGTGAGCTCGGCTTCAAAGACGCCTTCGCCTACGAGAGCGCCGCCGAGATCTTCGACGAGTACGCGGCCCTCACCGCCGGCACCGCGTGCGACTGCTCCGGCGTCAGTCATACGCGGCTCAAGTCTGACGGGCCGCTCCAGTGGCCGGTGCCGGAGCCCGCACATCCGGGAACCGAGCGGCTGTACTCCGATGGAGTCTTCGCGACGCCCGACGGGCGCGCCCGGCTCGTTCCTGTCGAGCACGACCCGCCGGCCGAGCCGCCCGACGCCGCCTATCCGCTCACGCTGACGACGGGCCGCGTCCGCGACCACTGGCACACGCTGACGCGAACGGCCAAATCGCCCGCGCTCATGGCGCGCACCCGCGAGCCGCACCTCGAGGTCAACCTCCGCGACGCCCAGCGGGTCGGCATCCACGACGGCGACTTCGTCGAGATCACCTCGCGCCGCGGCAAGGCGGTGGCCCAGGCGCGGGTGGGCGAGACGATTCGCGAGGGCACATGCTTCCTGCCCTTCCACTGGGGCCGGCAATGGGGCTTCTACAAGGCCGCCAACAACCTGACTCTCTCCGCGCGCGACCCCCTGTCGGGGCAGCCCGAGCTCAAGGCCTGCGCGGTGCGGCTGCGGCCGCTGACGGAATCCCGGCCGTGAACAAGATCGAGGCGCTCAAGGCCGAGAAGGACGGGCTCGAGATCCAGGACGACCTCATCCGCTTCGCGCGCGAGGGGTGGAAGACCATCGGCGACGACGACAAGGAGCGCCTCAAGTGGGTGGGCGTCTTCATGCGGCGCCCGACGCCGGGCCACGCCATGATGCGCATCCGCATGCCCAACGGCGTGCTCACCGCCTCGCAGGTCCGTCTCCTCGCCCGGCTCACGCGCGAGTCGGGACGTGCCATCGCCGACATCACCACGCGCCAGCAGCTCCAGCTGCGCTGGGTCACCGTGGAGCGGGTGCCCGACATCATCGCGCGCCTCGAGGCCGCGGGGCTGTCGAGCCTCCAGACGGGCATGGACAATATCCGCGGCATCATCGGCTGCCCGGCGACGGGGCTCACGCCCGGGGAGCTGCTCGACACGGCACCGATTGCGAGGGAGTTCCAGCGGATCTTCCTCGGCAACAAGGACTTCACCAACCTGCCGCGCAAGTTCAACGTGACCATCACGGGCTGCCGCGAGCACTGCACCTCCGGAGAAACGCAGGACATCTCGATGACCCCTGCCCTGGCGGAGATGGACGGCGTCGAAACGTCCGGCTTCAACGTGGCCGTGGGCGGCAAGCAGGGCTCCGGCGGACCCGTGGTGGCCGCGCCGCTCGACGCCTTCGTGCGCCCGGAGGAAGCGGCGGAGGTCTGCGCGGCTATCGCGCTTCTCTTCCGGGATCACGGCCCCCGCGAGTCGCGGAGCAAGGCGCGCCTGGCCTTTCTCCTGGGCGAGTGGGGCGCGGACCGCTTCAGGAGAGAGCTCGAAGCGCGGCTCGTGCGGGCGCTGCCACGGGCAGGCCGGGACGCGCGCGGCGGGACACACAACGACCACATCGGCGTCTTTCGCCAGCGCCAGGCCGGCCTCAACTATGTCGGGCTCAAGACGCCGGTGGGCCGCGTCACCGCCGATCAGCTCGACGAGCTGGCCCGGCTCAGCGAGCGCTACGGGCAGGGAGAGCTCAGGTTCACGCCGTCGCAGGACGTGCTGCTGCCCCACGTCCCCGACGCGCGGCTCGGCGACCTGACGCGGGAGCCGCTGCTCAAGGAGCTGCCGTACAACCCGTCGGAAGTCCGGCGCGGCCTCGTGTCGTGCACCGGGACCGACTTCTGCAACCTGGCGCTGATCGACACCAAGACGCGCGCCATGGCGCTCGCCAGGGAATTCGAGAAGCACGTCGGGAAGACGCGTCCCATCACCGTGCGCTGGTCCGGCTGTCCCGCCTCGTGCGGCAACCACCACACCGCCGACATCGGGCTCCAGGGGTGCAAGGTCAGGGTGGACGGCAAGGTGGTGGACGGCGTCCATGTCTTCGTCGGAGGCCGCGGCGGGGGCGACCCGCGCGTCGGCGCGCGCATCATGGAGGACGTGCCGTGCGACGAGCTGCCGCAGGTGCTGGAGCGGCTGGTTCGCTTCTTCCCGCGCCCCGAGCGCCAGGCGCCGCCGCGGGAGCCTCAACCGGAGGCCGAGACGTGAGCGGCTTTGCGTATCCCGTCATGCTGGATCTCACGGACCGCCCCTGCCTCGTGGTGGGGGGCGGCGCCGTCGCCGAGCGCAAGATCGCGGGGCTGGTCGAGGCGGGCGCGCGCGTGACGATCGTGAGCCCGTGGCTCACGCCGACTCTCCTCCGGCTGGCGACCGAGGCGCCGCTCCGATGGCGGCCGCGCGAGTACACGGCGGGGGATGCGGCGGGTTTCATCCTCGTCATGGTCGCCACCGACAATGTCGCCGTGAACGCGATGGTGACCGCCGAGTGCCGCGAGCGCGGCGTCTGGGTCAACTGCGCCGACGATCCCGCGCGCTGCGATTTCATCCTGCCCTCGGTGTTCCGTCGCGGAGCCGTGACGGTGGCGGTGTCCACCGGCGGCGCCAGCCCGACCATGGCCCGGCTCGTGCGGGAGGAGCTGGACGCGCTCTTGCCCGACGACATCGCGCCGCTGGCGGAGGTGGTGGCGGCCGTGCGGCGTGCGCTCAGTGAAGGCGGCGTCTCTCTCGCCGCCGCGCGCTGGCGGCAGGCCGTCGACGGCGAGCTCCGAAGTCTCGCCGCCGCGGGACGCACCGCCGAAGCCCAGGCGCGGCTCAGGGAGCGGCTCGGTGTCTGACGGGCGCGTCGTCCTCGTCGGCGCCGGCCCCGGCGACCCGGAGCTGATCACGATCCGGGGACTCAAATGGCTGCGCCGTGCCGAGGTGGTCGTCTACGATCAGCTGGCGGCCTCAGAGCTTCTCGCCGAGGCGCCGGCAGACGCGCTGCGGATCTTTGCCGGCAAGTCGGCGGGCAGGCATTGCCTCGAGCAGTCGGCCATCAACGCCATCCTGATCCACCACGCCCACGCCGGGCGCCTCGTGGTCCGCCTCAAGGGCGGCGATCCGTTCGTGTTCGGCCGCGGCGGCGAGGAAATCCTGGCGTGCGCCCGCGCGGGGGTGGCGGTTGAGGTGGTGCCCGGGGTCAGCGCGGCGATCGCGGTGCCCGCGGCGGCCGGCATCCCCGTCACCCACCGCGGTGTCGCGTCCTCCTTTGCCGTGGTGACCGGCCATGAGGATCCGGCCAAGCCGGCGTCGGCCGTGGACTGGGAGCGCCTCGCGACGGCGGTGGATACCCTCGTCATCTTGATGGGCGCGGGCGCGCTCCCGCGCATTGCCGCTCGGCTGATCTCCGCCGGGCGGAGGGTCGACACGCCCGCCGCCGTGATCCACCGCGGCACCACTGACGCGCAGGAGACCGTGGTCGGGGTGCTCGGCGACATCGCCGCCCGTGCCGCGCGGCTCCAGGCGCCCGCCGTCATCGTGATCGGCGAGGCGGTGGCGCTCCGCTCTCTCCTCGCGCGTCCCCTGCTCGACGCCGTCGCCCTCGACTGCCGCTGACGCGACTCGGGCGCTGAGCCCACCCGGGCCCCGGGAGATCGCCTCTCGCCATCGCGTCGAGGAGCGGGTTTGACCTCAACCACCCGCCGTGGCAGGATCGGCGCGAGATATCAGGCGGAGGCCGATCCGTCATGCTGGTAAAGCTCGTCAAGGACATCGTGCAGAACCAGACGGCGACGTGCGGCCGGGTCGACATGATCCTCTCGTCGTCGGACTACTCGAAGCTCAACGTGGCAATCTGTCTCAATATCGAGCCGACCATCGCGCACTACCATCCCACGTTCGACGAGATCTATTTCGTTCTCGACGGCTGGATCGATCTCAAGACCTATGATCCGGCGGCCAACCGGTACGCGGAGCAACGCCTCGGCCAGAACGAGATGGCGCTGTTCCCGGCGGGCCTGCACCACGTGATCACGGCGTCGTCGAGCGTGAACCGGCTCTGCGTGCTGATGATCCCCGGCTTCACCGGCGAGGTTCCGTCGGACAAGCTGTGAGCGAATGACTGTCGGATCGCTGGACCTGGCCCCATAGCGCGGCGCGTCTAGCGCCGGCATGGCGCGAGGCGTAGCCTTCTTCCTGACGCCGAGACTCGACACTGGCCGCTCGGTAGGTTGAGGAGGAGAAGACATGCCGAACTACGAGTTCTATTGCGAGAAGTGCAAGAAGGAAGTGGGCCTGACGCTCACGATCAGCGAGCGCGAGCGTGGCGACTACAAGTGTCCGGGCTGCGACGGGAAGACGCTGAAGCCGCTGATGGGCGCGTTCTTCTCGAAGACCTCGCGGAAGTCCTAGCTCCTATCGGGGTCAGGTCTTGCATGGACGCATTGTCGAGCCTTGCGCCGGCTCGACGCTCGTGTCCTGGACCAAATGTCTGATTGCAAGACCTGACCCCGCCCGCTTGACTTGACTCGGAGGGGACCGTGCCGAAGCTGACGCCAAAACTGACGCCAAAGCTGACGAAGGCCGACGTGCTGAAGAAGGCCGAGGAGCTCAAGAACTGGGGCAGGTGGGGCCCGGACGACGAGCTCGGCGTTCTCAACTTCATCACGCCCCAGGACATCGTCAACGCGGCGCGGCTCGTGAAGAAGGGCAGGGTCTTCCGCCTCGGGCTCGAGCTCGACGAGAACGGCCCGCAGCGCGGCATCTTCGGCGGCCGCTGGAACCCGCTGCACCAGATGCTGGCCACGGGCACCGACGCCGTCGCCGGCAAGCACGACGTCACCCCGGGCCTGCGCTACGCCGACGACGCCATCAACCTCCCGACCCAGGCCGCCACGCAGTGGGACGCGCTGTCCCACGTCTTCCTCGAGGAGCAGATGTGGAACGGGTATCCGGCCACCCTCGTCGACAGCCGCGGGGCGCACAGGAACGGCATCGAGAAGTTCGCGGACAAGATGGTGGGCCGCGGCGTCCTCCTCGATGTGGCGCGCCACAAGGGCGTGCCGTACCTCCAGGACGGGTACGGGATCACCGTCGCCGATCTGGACGCGACGGCGGCGAAGCAAGGCGTCGAAGTGCGGCGTGCCGATTTCGTGATCATCCGCACGGGGCAGATGGAGGACAGGCTGCAGAAGGGCGAGTGGGGCGGCTACGCGGGTGGCGACGCGCCGGGGCTGGCCTTCGAGAGCCTGGACTGGATCCATGGCAAGCAGATCGCCGGGATCTGCAGTGACACCTGGGGGATCGAGGTCAGGCCGAACGATACCGGGCCGGAGGTCTTCCAGCCGTGGCACTGGGTCACGATCCCGGCCATCGGAATCGTGCACGGCGAGATCTTCTACGTGAAGGAGCTCGCCGAGGACTGCGCCGCCGACGGCGTGTACGAGTTCTTCTTCTGCGCGCCCCCGCTCGTGATCAGCCGCGGCACGGGCTCGCCGATCAATCCCCAGGCGATCAAGTGAGAAGAACGGCTATCCACTTCATTTTGCAAAGTACTTGACAGAATCGGGCCAAGTGGGCTAGAGGTAGCCCATGGCCGCCTCGACCCCACACCCCCGACCCGCCGCGCCGCCGGCGGCGCTCCACGACCGCGCGCTGGCGGATCTGCGCTTCATCCGCGAGACCATGGAGGGCGCCGCCGCCTTCACCACCTTCTCCGGCTGGGGACTCGTCATGATCGGTGCGCTCGCCCTGGTGACGGGGGCGGCCGCCGACGCTCAGCCGACCGCCGTCCGCTGGTTTCTCGTCTGGCTGGCTCTCGTCGTCGTCTCGGCGCCGCTGGCCGTGCTGGCGGCCGCGCGCAAGAGCCGCGCCGCGGGCCTTCCGCTTCTCTCGGGCCCGGCCCGGAAATTCGCTCTCGGTCTCGCTCCGTCCGTGGTAGCGGGCGCCCTGCTCACCGCCGCGCTCGCCCGCGCGGGGCTCTACCCGCTTCTGCCCGGCCTCTGGCTCCTCCTCTACGGCGCCGGCGTGGTGGCGGGGGGCAGCTTCTCGGTGCGCGTGGTGCCGATCATGGGCGTGGCCTTCATGGTCCTGGGCGCTCTGGCGCTCCTGGCGCCGCCCGCATACGGCACGGCTTTCCTCGCGGCCGGATTCGGCGGGCTTCACATCGTCTTCGGCGTGCTGATCGCGAGGCGCTACGGTGGCTGACGCCGGCGCCGCCCGCCGGCGGGACCAGGACGGCCGCGATCCGGGGCACGCGGCGCCGGCTCGCGCGCGATCCGCGCGGGCTCCCGAAACGGCCCTGGACAGCCTTGTCCACCACCGCCTCCGCCTCGGCATCGTCAGCGCTCTCGCGGCGGCGGGAACGCTCAGCTTCAACGAGCTCAAGGCGCTCCTCAAGACCACGGACGGCAACCTCTCCGCCCACTGCCGCAAGCTCGAGGAAGCCGAGTACGTCGTGTGCACCAAGAGCTTCGAGGGGCGGCGCCCT
>JBKPBU010000190.1:0-4302 GCA_046727015.1 Candidatus Methylomirabilota bacterium
ATGCTCAAGATCGGTGACGTCACGGTCATCAAGGTGGTCGAGCTCGATCGCTCCTCGTTCGCGATCGGCGCCATGCTGCCCGAGTCGACGCCGGAGCGCATCGAGGCCCAGCGCGACTGGCTCGGGCCCGAGCTCCTCGACCCCGCCACCGGCGTGCACAAGGCGAGCATCCACTCCTACGTGGTGCGCACGCCGCAGCACACGGTCGTGATCGACACCTGCGTCGGCAACGACAAGCCGCGGAACGGCGTCCAGCCCTGGCACATGCGGCGCGGGCCGTATCTGGAGGACCTGGCGGCGGCGGGCATCAAGCCGGAGGACGTGGACCTCGTCGTCTGCACGCACCTGCACGTGGACCACGTGGGCTGGAACACCCGGCTCGACGGGGGACGCTGGGTACCGACCTTCCCCAAGGCGAGATACATCTTCGGGCGAGAGGAGTTCGAGTTCTGGAAGAAGGAAAGCGAGACGGGCAGGGAAGAGTACGGCCTGATCGACGACAGCGTCATGCCCATCGTGGACGCCGGCCGCGCCAGCCTCGTGGAGAGCGACTACGTGATCGACGACCGGCTCCAGCTGGAGCCGTCACCGGGCCACACGCCCGGGCACTGCAGCGTGCGCCTGCGCACGAAGGCGGGCGAGGCGGTTTTCACCGGCGACATGATGCACCGGCCCGTTCAAGTCGCCGAGACCGCCTGGAACAGCCGCTTCTGCACCGACGGGGAGCTCGCGCGGAAGACGCGCCGCGCCTTCGTGGAGCGCCACGCGGACGCGGATGTCACGATCCTGGCCGCCCACTTCCCGGTGCCGGGCCGCATCGTCGCGCCCGGCGGCAAGATCCGCTTTCGCCCGCTCGCCGCGTGACACCCGAGCACGGATACTCCATGGCATGAGCAGCATGGCCGACCGCCTGATCGACGCGATGACGAAATTCGCCCCGAGGCAGTATGGGCAGGAGCGGGTCACCGAGCTGGCGCACGCTCTGCAATGCGCCGAGCTGGCGGACCGCGCCGGCGCCGACGAGGAGCTGGTCCTGGCCTGCCTGCTCCACGACGTGGGCCGCTATGCCGTCGCGCAGGATGAGATCAGCGATACGCTCGAGGCGGTCGCGACGCGCTCCGCCGAGGCGCGCGGCCACCACGAGGCCGGCGCCGACCTGATCGCCGAGCACGTGCCCGAGCGGGTGGCGTTTCTGATCCGCGCCCATACCGACGCCAAGCGCTACCTCTGCGCCGCCGAGCCCGGCTACCACGACACGCTCTCGACGGGGTCGAAGCACACGCTGACGCTCCAGGGCGGCGCGATGACGGCCGAGGAGATGCGGCGCGCGGACACGAACCCGTGGTGGCGTGACGCGCTACGGCTCAGGCGGTGGGACGACGAGGCCAAGGTCGTCGGCAGGAAGACGCGCCCGCTCAGCGCCTGGAAGCCGCTCCTCCGGAAATACTTCGACACGGACGACGTCCGCCGGTAGGGAGCGCATGCCCCACGACCCCGCTCTGCCCGCGCCCTTCGAGCCGGTCTTTGCCCATCTCGAGGAGATCAGGTACACCGAACCCGGCAGCCGCTTCCACCAGTGCTTCGGCTGCGGCCCCAATCACGACATCGGCCTGCGCGTGCGCACGTTCCGCGGTCAGGGCGAGGTCCTGTCGCCCATCGTCATCCCCAAGCGCTTCGAGGGGCCGCCCGAGGGCGCTCACGGCGGGATCGTCGCCGCGTATCTCGACGAGGTGCTGGCGGGGGCGGCCGTCAACCACACCGGCCGCGCTCACTGGACCGGCGAGCTCTCCGTGCGCTATGTCAGGCCTACCCCGGTCGAGCGGCCGCTCGTCGGCCGCGGCCGCGCCGTCAAGCAGTCCGGAAAATACCTCGACCTCGAGGGCACGCTCGAGGACCTCGAGACGGGCCAAGTCGTCGCAAAGGCGACCGGCCGCTTCTTCCCGACGCCCGAGGCACCCTAAGCCACCCGCGCGAACTTCTGAAGCGAGCGGATCTCGCGCGGCGGCTTCTCGTGCTGACCCGTGGTGGTCCAGGAGACCTCCGAGACATAGACGTCGCCGCGCGAGTCGGTGACGACGCCGTGCGGGGCGACGAACTCGCCCGGCTTCTCGCTCGCGAACTGGCCGCCGAAGCGCGCGACTCTCTGCCCCTTGGCGTCCAGCACCGTGACGCGCGGCCCGAGATTGGCCACCGCCGCGTTGACGGCCTGGGCGGTGCCCAGTTCGCCGACGTAGAAGGTCCCGCCGTTCTGGGTCCGGTCCACGGAGAGACCGCACGGCCGGTGAAGATTGTTCCACTGCCCCTGGTAGGTACCCCGGCCGTCGAAGATCTGGACGCGGTGGTTCTCGCGATCCGCGACGTAGACGAGCCCGTCGCGATCGGTCACCAAGTTGTGCGGCAGGTTGAACTGGCCCGGGTCGGTGCCCGGCTCGCCCCATGACATCTCGTGCTTGCCGTCGGGCGAGTACTTGTGCACGCGAGAGTTGCCGTAGCCGTCGGAGATGAAGAGGAAGCCGCTCTTCGGGCAGATCGCCACGTGTGTCGGACGGTTGAAGGGCTTTCCACCCTGGAGCGTGGCCGGCGTGTCGGGGTTGCCGATGGTCAGCAGGCACTTGCCGTCCGGCGTGAACTTCCTGACCGTGTGGTGGAGATCGTCCGTCAACCAGACCATGCCGTCGGCGTCGATGGTGATGCCGTGCGCGCGCCGGACCTGGCCCTCGCCCCACGAGCGGAGGAACTTGCCGTCGCGGTCGAAGACGATGACCGGGTGCTCACCCCGCGTGAAGCAGAAGACGTTGTCTTTGGCGTCGACGGCAACGCCCGCCACTTCGACGAAATGCCAACCGTCGGGCAGCTTGCCCCAGCCGTCTATCACTTTGAAATTCATGCTAGCGGGACTCCTCGAAGGCCTTGTCCATGCGCTCGAAGCGTCGGCGCAGGGGCTCGCGGGCCTCCTCGTGGGGGATGACGTAGAGCCGGTTGGCCTTGACGGCGCGCAGGACGCGCCCCGCCACGTCCTCCGGCGTGAGATAGCGGCCGATGAGCTGGACTCCGTCCGTCTCCTGCGGGCCGCCCGGATTCTTGAGATCGGCCGGCCGGCTGCGCTCGCTGTTCCGGATGTTGGTGCTCACGCCCATGGGACAGAGCACCGAGACGCCGATGTGGTACGGGCGCAGGTCCTTCTGGAGCGTCTCGCTGAGCCCCACCACCGCGTACTTGCTCGTGTTGTAGACGCCAAGCCCCTGGGACGCGATCAAGCCGGCCATGGACGCGGTGTTGACGACGTGCCCGGGCTGCTTCTGGGCGATCATGCGCGGCACGAAGGCTTCGATGCCGTGGATGACGCCCCAGAGGTTGACGCCCAGCACCCATTCCCAGTCGTGATGGGTGGCGGACTCGAGGCCTCCGTAGATGGCGACGCCCGCGTTGTTGCAGAGGACGTGGACCCCCCCGAGCTCCTTCCAGGCGCGCTCCGCGAGCGCCTCGACCGACGCGAGTGTGCGGACGTCCGTTCTGACGGTGACGGCCTTGACGCCCGCCTTCTGGATGCCCGCGGCGGTCTCGGCCATGCCGGCCTCGTCCAGATCCGCCGCGACGACGTGGGCGCCCTCGCCGGCGAAGGCGAGGCAGAGCGCGCGCCCGATCCCGCTCGCTCCGCCCGTGACGACGGCGACCTTGCCCTTGAGGTGTTCCACTGGATTGCCCCCTCACCCTGTCCCCCTCCCCCGATGGGGGAGAGGGGATTTTGCAGACGCGGTGAGTGTCGCGCCGGGGGAGAAGGGATGTCAAGTGTCCCCGCGGCGCGTCGATGGTATTATCTGCCGCCATGGACTACCGGTTGGCCACCACGGTCGTGCCGAAGCGCTATGACTTGCGCCTCGAGCCCGACCTGGCGGCCGCGACCTTCGCCGGGGAGGCTGTCATCACGGTCGAGGTCGAGACGACCCTGACCGAGATCGTGCTCAACGCGGCCGAGCTCGCGATCCAGAGCGTGTCCGTCGCGCGCGAGGGACGCGTGCCCATCCACGGCTCGATCACCCTCGACGAAGCGACCGAGCGCGCAAGGCTCGTCTTTCCGGCGGCGATCGCCCCGGGAGAGTGGCGGCTGACGCTCCGCTTCACCGGCGTGCTGAACGATCGCCTCCACGGCTTCTACCGCAGCACGTACAAGGATTCAACCGGCCAGCCGCACACCATCGCGGCCACCCAGTTCGAGGCCACGGACGCGCGGCGGGCCTTCCCGTGCTGGGACGAGCCCGCCTTCAAGGCGGTCTTCGGCGTCACGCTGGTGGTGGCCGAGCA
>JBKPBU010000191.1:0-2608 GCA_046727015.1 Candidatus Methylomirabilota bacterium
GGCGAGATGAAGGAGACCTACGGCGCGAGCCCGCAGGACCTCACCTTCGGCCACGAGATGTGCGGGCGGGTCGAGCGGCTGGGGGCGGGCGTCTCCGCCGACTCGATGGGCCAGCCGCTCCGCGAGGGCGACCGCGTGACGTATTGCTACTTTTTCCCGTGCGGGCGGTGTCCCGTGTGCCTCCACGACGAGATGGGTAGCTGCCCGCGCAAGACGCGCCCCAACCGCGTTGCCGGCACACCTCCCTACTTCAACAACGCCTACGGCGACTACTACTACCTGCGCCCCGGGCACTTCGTCTTCAAGATCGCCGACGAGATCTCTGACGACATCGCCACCCCCAGCAACTGCGCGCTCTCGCAGGTGCTCTATGGCTTGAGGCGCGCCGGGCTCCGCGCGGGGCACTCGGTGGTGATCCAGGGCGCGGGTGGCCTCGGCATCAACGCGGTCGCGGTGGCTCGCGACATGGGCGCCGACCAGGTCATCGTGATCGACCGGTTGCCCGAGCGGCTGGAGCTGGCCCGCGCGTTCGGCGCCGACCACACGCTCAGCGCCGTCGACCTGCCGACAGCGGATCGTCGCGTGGAAGCGGTGAAGGAGCTGACGGGCGGTTTCGGGGCGGACGTGGTCGCCGATCTCGTGGGCTATCCCGAGGTCATTCCCGAGGGGCTGCGCATGCTGCGGGGTGGCGGCTGCTACCTCGAGGTCGGTAGCATCGCGCCCGGCAACGTCTTCTCCTACGACGCCACCGCCCTCGTGCGCGGAAACGCGCGCCTCGTCGCGACCTCGAACTATTCGCCCTGGGCGCTCGAGCAGTCGCTGGCCTTCCTGCGCCGCAACCTCAAGCGGTTCCCGTTCGAGCGGGTGGTCTCCCACGTGTTCCCGCTCGAGCGCATCTCGGACGCGTTTCAGCAGGCCGACTGGCGTGAGCGCCAGGGCGGGCCTGGCCACATCTCCCGCGCCGCGATCTCGATGTGAGCTCGCTCGCTCTCGTCGTCCTCCTCGCGTGGGCGATTCTGTCCCCGGCGGCGCCCGTGCAGGCGGCGGATCCGCCTCCGTCGGGCCCGTCGGGTCAGGTAACCTGGGCGGTCCACTTCACGCTCGCCCCCCGGTGGCTGGATCCCGCGGAGAACGAGGGCACGATCACGCCATTCCTGACGCTCTACGCCGTCCACGACGCGCTGCTCAAGCCGATGCCTCCGGGCGCGGCCACGCCCTGCCTCGCCGAGTCGTGGTCGCTCTCGCCCGACGGCCTCGTGTACGACTTCGTGCTCCGGAGCGGCGTCAAGTTCCACAACGGCGACACGCTGACCGCGGAGGACGTGAAGTTCTCCTTCGAGCGCTATCGCGGCGCCAACGCGCAGCTCTTCAAGGACAAGGTGAAGGAGGTCCGCGTTCTCGACGCGCGGCGCATCCAGTTCCGCCTCAAGGAGCCGTGGCCGGACTTCATCACGTTCTACGGCACCACGGCCACCAGCGCCGGGTGGGTCGTGCCGAAAAAATACGTGGAGAAGGTCGGCGAGGACGGCTTCAAGAAGGCGCCGGTGGGGGCCGGCCCCTATCGCGTGGTCAGCGTCACGCCGGGGATCGAGATAGTCCTCGAGGCCTTCGAGGGCTACTGGCGCAAGGTCCCGCGCGTCAAGCGGCTCGTCTTCAGGAGCCTGCCCGACGAGACGACCCGCGCCGCCGCGCTCAAGCATGGCGACGTGGACATCGCGTACTTCCTGAACGGGCCGGTGGCCGAGGACGTGCGGCGCACGCCGGGGCTCCGGCTCATGGCGGTCCGCAGCAACGCGCTCTTCTTCCTCGACTTCCGCGACCAGTGGAATCCTGCCTCGCCGTGGCGCGACCAGAGGGTCCGGCTGGCCGCGAGCCTCGCCATCGACCGTGCCGCGCTCAACCAGGCCGAGCAGCTGGGATACGCGGGGCTGACGGGCAACATCGTCCCGCGCTCGATGGAGTACGCGCTGCCGATCGACCCCGACCCGTACGACCCGGCCCGGGCCAAGCGGCTGCTCGCCGAGGCGGGGTATCCGCAGGGCTTCGACGGGGGCGACCTCACCATCGCGCCGCCCTATGAAGGCGCGGGCGAGGCCATCGCGAACTACCTGACCGCGGCCGGCATTCGTGTCAAGATGCGCACCATGGAGCGCGCGGCCTTCTTCTCCGCCTGGCACGAGGGCAGACTCAAGGGGGTCGTCTTCGGGGGCCTGGGTCCCTCGGGCAACGCGGCCTCGCGGATCCAGATCGTCGCGGTCAAGGGCGGTGCGTTCGCCGCGGGGGTCGTGCCCGAGGTTCAGGACCTTTTCGAGAGGCAGGCCCGCGAGCTGGACCGACGCAAGCGCGAGGAGCTGCTCCACCAGATCCAGCGGGTGCTGCACGATAAAGGCATCTTCGCGCCGATCTGGGAGAACGGGTTCATCCGTGGCGTCGGGCCGCGGGTCGCAGAACCAGCGCTTGCCCTCATCCCCTTCCACCCGTATTCTGCGCCGTACGAGGATGTGCGTCTCAAGCCGTAAACCGCTATGCCCGGGGGTGACACGATGAACTACACCCGCATCTCGGCCGACTGCCACATCGACATGCCCTGGATCCCGCCCGATCTCTT
>JBKPBU010000192.1:0-7207 GCA_046727015.1 Candidatus Methylomirabilota bacterium
TCCGCGTGTCCCGGCGGCATGACCGACGCCATCCTCGCGAAGTATTCCTGGATCTCCGGCAGGACCCGCGGCGGGCGCTCGGCCTCCAGGAGGCGTGTGAGCGCCCGGATCAGCCGGTGCGGGGCGGTGTCGCGCCACGGCATCGATCCGTGTCCGGGCTCGCTCCGCGCGGTGAGGCGGAGGGCGAGGCCCGTCTTCTCGGAGATGACGATGGAGCCGAAGGGCGCGCTCCTGCCGTGCGCGGCCTCGATCACGCCGAGCTCGGAGAGCGCGTACTCCGCACCGTCGAGCCACGCTCGGCGCTGGTCGGCCACCCACTGGGCGCCGAACCGGCTCCCCACCTCCTCGTCCGCCGTCCCGAGGAAGATCAGATCCCGCTTGAGCGGGACGCGGGCCCGCTTGATGGCGAGCACGGCCGCGAGCTGGAGGATACCGGTGGACTTCATGTCGAGCGCGCCGCGGCCGTAGACATAGCCGTCGCGGAGGACGCCGCCGAAGGGATCGACCGTCCAGTAGCGCTCATCCGCGTAGACCACGTCGATGTGATGGTGGAGCACGATGCCGCCGAGCGAGCCGTCGCTCTTGAGGCGCGCAACGAGGTTGCCCCGCCCCGGCGCCGACTCGGCGATCTCGCTTGCGATGCCTTCGCCGTCGAGCACCTGGGCGAGAAAGCGTGCACCCGCCGTCTCGTTCCCCGGCGGATTGGTGGTGTTCACGCGGAGATAGCCTCGCAGCAGCTCGACCGTCTCGTCGCCGATCTTCATCCAGTCCATCACCGCGGTCATCCGGCCAAATGGCGTCCGAGGAACGCGACGGCGCGGGCCTCCGCCCACGATCGCTTTCCCGAGGCGCCCTCGAGGAAGCCCGCGTGCCCGCCCTCGGCCACGAAGGCGGCCTCGAGCCAGCGCGACTTGCCGATGACGGCGCGCGGCAGGGTCACGGCGGGGATGAATGGGTCATTGAGCGCATTGATCAAGAGGGTCGGCCGGCGGATCTGCGTGAGGAGGGGGCCGCTGCTCGAGCGCGCCCAGTAGTCGCGCTCGTTGGCGAAGCCGCCGAGCGGCGCCGTCACCAGCCTGTCGTACTCGGCGAAGGTCTTCGCCTTGCGCGCCGCGGGCAGGTCGAGCACGCCCTCGTAGATCTTGGCCTTCTTGTCGAGCTTGATCTTCATCGCCGAGAGAAAATTGGCGGTGTAGAGCGTCCGGTTGAGTCCGCGGTCCAGCGCGGCGGCGCAGGCGGCCAGGTTGAACGGCGTGGAGATGGCCACCGCGCCCGCCACCTGCGCGGGAGCGCCCTCCCCGCGCTCGGCGAGCCACTTGAGTGCGACGTTGCCGCCGAGCGAGACGCCCACCAGTCCCAGGCGCAGATTGGACTCCCGCGCGGTCAGGCGGCTGATGATGAACTCGAGGTCTTCCGTGTCCCCCGAGTGGTACATGCGGCGGGAACGGTTGACCTCGCCGCCGCACGAGCGGAAGTTGACGACGAGACCGCGCCAGCCCACCTCCGCGAGCTCACGCAGCAGCCCGGAGACGTAGTGGGAGCGGAAAGACCCTTCGAGGCCGTGGAGAATGACGACGAGCGGGGCGCCGCGGTCGCGCCCGGCCAGCCAATCGAGATCGACGAAATCACCGTCGGGCGTCTCCACCCGCTCGCGGCGCAGGGCCGGCGAGCGTCCACGCCTCAACAGCGGGCCCCAGAGCGTCTGAAGATGGCGGCCCCGATACCACCACGGGGGGCGGTAGTCGGGGCCGCTGGTCACGCGCGTCGCTGTCGCGAAACTATTAATCCTGGCCCTGGAGGAGCAGCTTGACGATCTCCGGCGCGATCTCGCGCGCCCGCTGATCCAGCTGGGCTTCGGTCAAGTTGGCGATCGGGTGCGGCAGCGAGAGGAACTTGTAGTCCGGCAGGCCCCAGGACTGCGCCATCGCATGGCCCGTGGCCTCGAAGACGTCGGTCACGATGGACGCGGCGGGGATGCCGACCTTCTCGAACAGGATTCCGTCGAGCACACTGCCCGACGAGCAGGACCCTCAGTCGCCGACGCCGGCGACGACACAGTCCACGCCGCGCTTGGCCTCGTCGATGATCTCGTCGTGGGCGGGGACGCTCGAGTTGTGCTTGCGCCACATCTTGTACTCGGCGGCGCCGTACTCCTGCTTGAGGATCTCGCCGACCTTGACCAGCAGCTTGTCCGAGTTGAACTTCGTGTTCTCCACGAGGCCGATCCGCTTGCCCTTGAGCGAGCCGGGCCTCGGCACGAACGTCAGCGGCTGCTTGCGCGGCTCGACCGTGGGATCCAGGATTTCGAAGCCTGCCATCATGCCCTCCTGTCTTCGATGAGTTTCGTGATGCTCTGGCTCGATTTCTTGCCGCCGGCCCACGCGGGAATATAGCAGGAGAACGCTCCCGCCCGGCCCCCTGCCGCCACGACGAGCACGTCTTCCGGGCTCGGGACGAGGGGCCGCATCGTGGTCTCGTCCTCCGGGGTGATCGCACCCGCCAGGCGCTCCACGCGCTTGATGTGGGCCACCGGGTTCTGGGTGTTCTCGTACACGAATTTCTGGATGTCGGCCTTCGACCAGCCGTCTCTCGCGATGGTGCGCATGTGCTCGCCCGCCAGCACGATGACGTACTGAGGCTGGCCATTGGTGCTGCCGTGATGCTTCATGTCGTCGCAGAGAGAGGCCAGCACGCCCTTGGCCGTGCTCGAGAGCTGGTTGTAGAACTGGTGCGGGCCCTCCGCCGCCATGACGGTCACCGCGCTCTGCTCCGCCTTGAGGCCGCGCTCGACGTGGAGCGGCGGCCAGGGGCTGTCGGCCTCGTTCTCGGCGATGACATAGCTGTACTTGCCCGGATGCCCCACCGTCCCGCGATCGAGGGCGCCCGGCAGGGTGCCGATGACGTTTCGCATGATGAGCCGTATCGCACGGCCCGTGGTGGCATTGGCCCGCCAGCCGGGGCCGAAGAGGTTGTCGCCGGAGTTGAAGCCGAGCCGCGCCGCGATGGGCCCGTTGACGATCATGAGGACGGCCGCGCCGCCCGTCGACGTGGCGGGGCCGTGATAGCCCCACTTGGGGTCGGCGAGCGCCTCGACCGCCGCCACCACGACGGGCATGTACTCGGGCAGGCACCCCGCCATGACGGCATTGACCGCGATCTTCTCGGCGCTGACGGCGACCTGACGGTTGGTGATGAATGCAATCTGCTTCCCGGGCTCGAGGCCCGCCGCGTCCAGCATGCCCCGCACCGCCGCCTCGGTGGGCGGCACCACGGGCAGGCCGTCGGTCCAGCCCTGCCGATAGCAGAATTCGATCGCGTGATTGAGGTCCTCGACGGCGTAGCGCTTGGAGGCCAGGTGGGTCGTCATGGGCGGGATTATACCCCAGCCCACGTCCCCGTGGCGGGCGTGAGGGCTCGCGCCCAATCGCGCTTTGCCGTATGCTTTCGCTGTGACGCCGCTCGTCGCCTACTTCTCGATGGAGTATGGGCTCCACGAGGAGTTCCACTCGTACGCCGGCGGACTCGGTATCCTCGCCGGCGATTTTATGAAATCGGCCGGCGACCTCGGCCTGCCCGTGGTGGGCATCGGACTCCGCTGGGCGCAGGGCTACACGGTCCAGCGGATCGGACCCGACGGATATCCGTACGACCAGTGGCGCGACTACCCGCCAGAGGCGCTCACCGACACGGGCATTCGGGTACGGGTGCGCGTGGCCGCGCGCGAGGTCGAATGCTGCGTGTTGCGCGTGGGCCGCTACGCCATCGCGCCGCTCTTCCTGCTCGAGCCGGTGGACGAGCGCGATCGCTGGATCACCCGCCGCCTCTACGACCCGGCGCCCGATTGCCGCGTCGCCCAGGAAATGCTGCTAGGCATCGGCGGCGTGCGGGCCCTCCGCGCGCTCCACCTGCCCGTGGACCTCTACCATTTCAACGAGGGACACGCGGTCTTCGCCGGCGTCGAGCTGATCGCCGACCGCATGGAGGCCGGAGCGGACTTCCGGTCGGCGTGGCAGGAGGTGCGCGAGAAGATCGTCTTCACCACCCACACCCCCGTGCCGGCCGGAAACGAGGTCCATGCCATCGAGGACCTGAGGCGGCTCGGAGCGGGCTGCGAGCTCGTGGGCGCCGAGCTCCGGGAGATCGGCGGCGACCCGTTCAACATGACCGTGGCCGGATTGAGACTCGCGCGACGCGCCAACGCCGTGTCGAAGCTCCATTGCGAGACGGCGCGCGCCATGTGGGCCCACGTCGAGGGCGCGGCTCCCATCATCGCCATAACCAACGGCGTGCACCGCGGCACATGGCAGGACGCGCGCATCTCAGCGGCGGCCGGCGCAGGCGATGACGCCCTCGAGCTCGCGCGCCGGCAGATGAAAGACGAGCTCCTGGCGGAAGTGGCTTCGCGCACCGGCGTACGGCTGGACACCGGGGCGCTCACCATCGGCTTCGCCCGCCGCGCGGCGACCTACAAGCGTCCCGACCTCCTCCTGCGCGACCCCGACAGGCTGGCGCCGCTCCTCAAGAACCGACGCGTCCAGCTCGTCTTCTCGGGCAAGGCTCACCCCGCCGACCAGGCCGGCAAGTCCGTCGTCGCGCTCCTCGTCGAAACGATCCGACAGTGGCCGGAATCCATCGTCTTCCTCGAGGACTACGACATGGCGCTGGCCCGGCTCATGACCCGCGGCTGCGACGTGTGGCTGAATACCCCGCGGCGACCCATGGAGGCGAGCGGCACGTCCGGGATGAAGGCCGCCATGAACGGCACCCTTCACCTCTCCATCCTCGACGGCTGGTGGCCGGAGGGATGCGAGCACCGGGTCACCGGCTGGGCGATCGGCGACGAGACCGTCGGCCAGGACCAGGACACGCGCGACCTCGAGGCCCTCTACGCCGCTCTCGAGCAGGACGTGCTTCCCGCCTGGGCCGAGCGCGAAACCTGGATGCGCATGATGCGCGCGTCCATACGGATGGGCACGGAACTTTTCTCAGCGGACCGCATGGTGAGGGAGTATTTCGACCGTCTCTATACCGCGCCGTAGCCCCGTGCGGCGCCATCCCCGAAGGAGGGTCGCATGAACATCAATATGGACATGAAGCAGCTCACGATGGATCTGCTGATTCGCTATGGCTTCCAGGTGCTGGGGGCCATCGCCATTCTGGTGGTCGGCTTCCTGGTGGCGCGGTGGCTCGGCGGTCTGGCGGACAGGCGCTTCCAGAAGCAGCAGATGGAGCCGCCGATGCGGAGCCTGATGGTCCGCGTGATCAAGATCCTCGTCCTGATCATGGCCTTCGTGGTGGCGCTCGACAAGTTCGGCTTCTCCATCGCCCCGCTGGTGGCCGGGATCGGCGTGGCGGGCCTCGGCCTGGGCTTCGCGCTGCAGGGCGTCCTCGGCAACCTCATGGCGGGCCTGACCATCATCTTCACCAAGCCCTTCCGCGTCGGCGAGTACATCGAGATCAACAACGTGCGCGGCGAGGTGACGGTGATCGAGCTGTCGACCACGACGCTGGTCCAGATAGACCACTCGCGCGTCATCGTGCCAAACCGGAAGATCGTCGGAGAGATCGTGCACAACTTCGGCACGATGCGGATGCTCACGCTGGCGGTGCGCGTGCCGCACAACGTCGACCTCAATGCGGCCTTCCAGGCGGCCAGCCAGGTCGCCTCGCAGAACGCGCGCGTGCTCAAGAGCCCGGCGCCGAGCGTGGGCATCGACTCGATGGACGACAACGGCATCAAGCTCGCGCTGTGGGCGTGGGTCCACGTCACCGACGTGTTCTCCGCCGAGCCCGATCTCTACCAGTCCCTGGTCGAGGCCTTTCGGGCCCGTGGCATCGGCAGCCCGGCGGCGTCCCACCAGGTCCGACTGCTCGAGCCCGCGGGGGCCCGCTAAGGCGCAGCTGCCTTACTTGGCCTTGGCGATGACTTCGGCCAGCTCGCCCGCGCGGCCGGCGTCCAGAGGCTTGAGCCGCTCGAGGGTCTTGCGGGCGTCATCCATGCGCCCGAGCTTGACGTAAGCCTCGCCGAGATACTCGAGGGCCTCGGGGAAGTTGGGCCGGAGACGCAGCGCCTCGTCATAGGCGTTGAGCGAGTCGGCGTACCTGCCCTGGTTGCGCAGCGCATAACCCAGCTCGTTCCAGGCCTCCGGATACGCGGGCCGAAGGTTGACCGCCTTCCGGAAAGCTCCGACGGCCGCCGCCCAGTCCTTCGAGGTTCGGGCGATGATGCCGCGGCCATACTCCTGCTCGGCCGACGGCACGGCAGTCTGGCGCGCGGGCGGCGGGTCGCGGTCGGTGGGGTTTGCGCCGGCCGGCCCCGCGGCCAGGGCGCACACGACGGCGACCAATATCGCGCGACGTCTCGCTGTGTCCATGGACGAGCCTCCCTGTTCAGTCTGCGACGCGGCGGGTGACCGACCGGGTGGCGCCGAAGGTCGGGACGAATACCGAGTGCTTGCCGGCGCCGCCCGCCACGATGACCATGATATCCCGCCAGTCGCGCGTCATGGGCGCCATGGCGCCGGCCGGCCGATCCTTGAAGCCCTCCGGGTGGATAGCCGCGAAGCGCTCGATATTCTCCGGCGCCAAGTGCCCGAGCGGCACGCAGGCCCTGTCCCACAGCGCGCGCTTGAAGTCATCCTTGCTCCAGCCCGAGGAAGCGACGGTAGCCGCGTGCTCGGGCCCCAGGACCACGAGCGGCTCGCCGCCCAGATAAATGTTATTGGAGCCAGCGATCGCCGCCGTGCCCGCCACCGTCATCACGATTCCCTCGGCGGTGGTCGAGCCGTGATCGTTGATGTTGTGCGGGCCCTCCGACCCGCAGACGGTCACGGTGCTGTCTCCGGCCGAGAATCCGCGCTCGACGGAGAGAGGTTTCCAGGGCGAGGCCGCCTCGTTCTCAGCGACGCAGTAGGCGTACTTGCCCGGATGCCCGTGGGTGGCGCGGTCCTCCTTGCCGGGCCGGGCGCCCCCCACGTTCTGGAGCGTGAGCCTGAGCGCGCGCCCGATGGCGGCGTTGGCGCGTGATCCCTGCCCGAAGACATTGCCCCCGGCATTCATGCCGAGTCGCCGCGCTATCGGCCCGTTGACGATGCACAGCGGCGAGCAGGGATGGGTCGTGGTCTGCACGGCCTGCAGATTAAAGGACGGATCCGCCACCGCCTCGACGGCGGCCAGGATCACCGCCAGGTGCTCACGAAGCGCCCCG